>CAZFGE010000040.1:0-8698 GCA_964518415.1 uncultured Muribaculaceae bacterium | reverse complement strand
GGTTCTTTAACGTCTTTTATTTTAACTCTATCAGGCATAACTGCAGGAGAATCTACTCTTAAGTTAGACCCATCAGTTAACTCAACATCATATACAACTGATGGAGCAGTAGCAATTAAGTCAATATGAAATTCCCTTTCAATTCTCTCTTGAATAATTTCCATATGTAAAAGTCCTAAGAAACCGCATCTAAAACCAAAACCTAAAGCTTGTGATGTCTCAGGAGTAAATTCTAGTGCTGCATCATTAAGTTTTAATTTTTCTAGTGCTTCTCTAAGTTCTGGAAATTTAGAAGATTCAGTTGGATATATACCACAGAATACCATAGGTTTCTTTGGTTTATATCCTGGAAGTGAAGGTGTATTTGTGTTAGCTGCAACAATAGTGTCACCTACCCTTACATCTTCAATACTTTTAATTGACGCAGATAGGTAACCTACTTGTCCTGCAACTAATTCATTAACCTTAGTCTCATTTGGAGTATGAATGTATAGTTCAGTTACATCATAAGTAGCACCTGTTGCATTCATCTTTATCTTGTCTTTAATTTTTATAGATCCATTAACAACCCTAACTGATGTAACAATACCTCTATATTCATCAAAGAATGAGTCAAATATAAGTGCTTGTAGAGGATCTTCTTTAGAACCCTTTGGAGGATCTATTCTATCAATTACAGCTTCTACTAACTCTTTTATACCAATACCATTTTTAGCACTTGTAAGTATTATATCTTCTTTTGAAAATCCTAACATATCAACTAATTCATTAGTTACTTTTTCTATATCAGCATTAGGTAAGTCTATCTTATTAATAACCGGTATTATAGTTAAATCATTATCTAAAGCTAAAAATAAATTAGCAAGTGTTTGAGCTTCTATTCCTTGTGCGGCATCTACAACTAAGATTGCACCTTCACATGCAGCAAGAGATCTTGATACCTCATAAGAAAAGTCTACATGACCTGGTGTATCTATTAAGTTTAGATAATATTCTTCACCTTTATAATTATATTTTAAATTAACAGCATTTAATTTAATTGTAATACCACGTTCTCTTTCAATATCCATGCTATCTAATAATTGATCTTTTTTCTCTCTATCTGTAATAGCTTCAGTTACTTCTAATATACGGTCAGCTATAGTACTTTTACCATGATCTATATGAGCAATTATTGAAAAATTTCTAATATTCTTTTGATTCATAAAATCACCAAATTCATTATATCAAAAAAAGGTAGTTTAATCTACCTTATTATTTACTAAAAAATAAGAATTATCTATTAAATTTATAATATATTCATCAGTTAATGTATCATCTAAAGATACACTAACCCAACTCTTTTTATTCATATGATATGCTTCATATATACCATTATCTTTAAGAATATTATCAATTATATCTTTATCAACTTTAAGATTAATTATTTCTACTAATCCAGTTTTATTTGAAATTTTAGATTTATCAATATCCATAATTATTCCAAACCATTTATTGCTTTTATTTTTAAAAACACCATATCCAGGATATTTATTCCATAAAAATTCAGGTTTAATATTATATTTATTCATTATATATGATGTAATTCTATTAGATTGTTCAAAGATAAAAAACTCACTTTCAAAACAATTATCTTTTATATTTTTTAGTATTTTTATATATTCTTCTTTAACACTATTTACAAAACTACCTTCTATATCAAGTCTTATATTTGTATATTCAAACATTGTATTTAAGTCATATACTTTACCATTCACACTATTTTCATTTATTGTAACTTCAGCCATAAATTCGTTATTTAAAAAATTTGTTTTATAAATATATGAATCATTTTTTTGCTTAAAACCATATTTAATTAATTTTGAATAGTTTGGTTTTGATTTATTAAAGATTTTTTCTTCTATAGTCATATAATCACCATATTTATTATATCACTTAATCTATCCATTAAAAAGTTGACCCAAAAAGGATATTGTAGAGTCTAGTCCATTAGTTAAAAGATTTGATATTTCTTTTGATATAATATAACCCATATCAGATACTTTATTATTATACTTAATATCCCTTTCTTTTATATAATCTGTTAGTGTTACATTCTTACCCTTACTAACATCACTCTCAAATTTCTTCATGGCTTCTTCATTAAGTTCAACTTGTTTATGTGTTTGAAACTCATAGTAGCCTGATGATTTGGATATAAAAAGTACAATATATATTAATAAAAATATTTTAAAAATTCTTACTGCAATAAGTTCTCTTTTATCTTTTTTCTTATCCATTAATATCACCCAAATAACTTTTTATCATATCTTTTAAAGCAACCATTGTATTCATAACTTCATCTATTGTATTTTCTTCACCACCACATTCAATTAATACAATATTAGGACTTATATCTTGATTAAATCTTCCTCTAATACCTGTTCCTGTTTTAGTAAGTACACCTCTTGAAATATTTGGATATTTATTTTTTACTATATCATTTAGAGTATTAGCAAGATTATAATTATCTTTAAAATGATTATTATTCTCACCTACTACAAATAGAATTTTAGCAAATTTTTTATCATTAATGTTAATAGTTGATCTATCTTTAGGGATTGAGTCTCTATGAAGGTCTATAATTAATTTTAAATTAGGATACTTATTTATCTTATCTTCTAGATAATATCTGCTTGCTTGATAAGACTCACTATAAGCTAAATTATTAGATTTTAAGTAATCACCCATGCTATTTTCTTCAACAATAGCATTTATGCCTTCTTTCTTAAGTAAGCCTTCTAGCAAGTATGAAGCCATTTTAACATTTGGAGTAATGTCATAATCATTTAAATACAAATTACTATATTTTTCAGTATCATGTGTATTATAAATATAAATAGAAGGTTCTATTTGATTCATAACATATGATGCATCAATCTTATTATCAGATTTTTTAAAACTAAAGGTAGACTTTAAAATATCATTAGGCTCATTTATATTTAAGTTTAAAATATATTTTCCTATATTTTTTAAATAGTTTTTTCTTCTATATTTTTTATAGTATGTAGCATCATCTAACATATTTATGATAAAGTCCTTATTATTTGTACTAAGTTTAAAATTAGAAATTATTTTAATAAATAAAAAATAAAATACAATAAAAATAATTATATAAAGTAGATATTTCTTTTTCTTTTTTTTTGCTTTAAATTTTTTCATAGCATCACCTATGATTATTATAAATTTTTCAAAGTTAAAAAAATGTCATTTAAAGTTTATTTGTAAAAAAATTAAATAAAGTATTACTTTCTAAATCTTCAGGATGCCACTGTACTCCTAATATAAATTTTTTATTCTTTATCTCAATTGCTTCTATTATATTATCTTGTGATAAAGCTGATACAAAATATTTTGTAGAAGTTACTGCTTCATGATGTCTACTATTTACAGTAATATAATCACATTTATATATATCATATAATAAACTATCCTTTTTTATATAAACATAGTGTTCTTTTAAATAATGATTATTAATAAAGTCTAACTTATCTCCTAATACTTGCATACCTAAGCATATTCCTAAATAAGGGATATCTTTTTTTATTACATAGTCTAAAACTAATCTATCAAATTCACTTACACTATCTCCTCCGGGTGAAATAATTCCATCACATATAGATAAAATAGATAATTCACTATTTTCAGGAATTATTATTGGAATTATATTATCTTTTTTTATTTTCTTTACATAGTTTATGTAACACCCTATAAACTCTTTATTACCTATTAATTGGCTTCTTGAAATTATACCTACTATTTTCATACTTAATTATATGAAAAAAAGATTATGTTTAATTCATAATCTTGCTTTTTACTTTTTGATATACTTCTTCAGATATATCTTCTTTGCTTCTTATAACACCATCTTTAACACAATCAATTTTAATATAGTTATGTAGTTTAGATAGTTCTAAGTAGCACTCTTCTGCATGTTTTAAATGATCTGGATTAAGTTCGTGTTGATCTAACTCAGTTCTATTTTTCTTTAAAATACATGCTTGTTCATATGGCATATAAAGGAATATTGTTATATCAGGGCGAGGAAGTTTAAGTAAGTCATATTCTAGTCTACTTAAAAAGTTATACATCTCTAATCTTTTTTCTTTATCCATTATTTTACTTCCTTGATGTGCCATATTAGATTCTACATATCTATCTATTATTAAGTTATAATCATTTAATTTCTCTTCAATAACTGGTTTATTATAAAGTCTATCAGCTGCATAATAAAGTGAAGCTACTTTAGCATCTACGTTAACTGCTCCTTCAGGAAATAAACAAGGACCAATTGATTCTTTCCCTAAGTATGATCCACCCACTATTTTTCCAGTTGGTGTATCATATGCTGGAAATGTCATATAAAGAGAATTTAGTCCCTCATTATTTAATCTATCTAACAACATCTTACTTTGTGTTTCTTTACCAGAACAATCTGTACCTTCAATTACTATTATTTTATTCATAAATCCTCCAAAAGTAAAAGACTAGTAACCTAGTCTTTGTTTTCTAATTTTTTTAAAACTTCTTTAGTTACATCAATTGCTTTTGCTCTAACAGCCTCAGCTGCACTTTCTAATACTGGAGTTCCTTTTTCTACAGCATAATCAACTAATTCTGCAGCCATATCTTGAATATCTTTAGCTTTTTTCTTAGCAATTTTTAAAACTTTTTCTTTATCTAAATCAGATAATTCTTCTTGAATTAGCGCGATTTTAGCATTTATAGTTTCTTTTACTTCATCTTTATCTAAATCTTTTGCTTTACTAACTAAATCATCAATTTTAGCTTTTAAATCACGTCTAGTTTCACTACCTTTTTTAGGCGCAAATAAAACTCCTAAAGTTGCTCCAATAGCTGCTCCAGCAAGTAATTTTCCAAAACCTTTTTTATTCTTCTTCATTATCTTCATCCTCTTTCTTTTTCTTTTTTGTAAAAAGACTTGTAATTCCACTAGCAATTGTACCAACAACCTTATCGCTTACTATTGAAACTGCATCGGTTGCTGTATCGATAATATCAAATACACCATTTAATTTCTTTTGTTTTGTATCGATATCATCAACAACATTATTAACTTTATTAACTGTCTTAATCATCTTTATACCAAGAATAATTAAAACTATTAAAAGTATACTACCTAAAATACATAATATGACAAAACATAAATCAGTTATATCTATCATTATTCATCATCCTCATTCTTATAACTAGAATCAAGTATATCAAATAGTTCACTTTCCTCTAATGATTCTTCTACTTCTTTTTTCTTCTTACTTTTAGTCTTTGTAGCTTTTTCATTTTCATCCATTAAATCGTTAATTTGCGCTAATTTTTTCTTTTGTTCTTCTAATTCACGAGCAAGTGATTCTGTTTCATCTTCCTCAACTTGTTCTTTTGATTCAATAAAATCATCGTCATCATCTAATAATTGTTTAGAAATTTCAACGTCTGATTTTGTATCTTCATCATCAAGTAAATTGTCTACATAAATATTATCATCAGTTTCAAATGCTTCATCTAAATCTGGAAGATTATTTTTAGCAATATACTCAATTCCATTTGTTTTGTTATCAATTTCTTCAATTATAGCATCTTTTTTTTCATCTAATTCATCTAAAATTTCCTCTTTTTTAGAATTTAATTTGCCAAATATTTCATCAACAGTTGTTGGCTTTTTTTCAACAATTTCCTCTTGAGGATTTTCAAGTTCATATCTATCTAATTCTTCAAAAATATTAATATCAGGTTCTACAACTTCATCTTCTATATCATTTAAAAGTAATGATTTACCTAATATTTCATCTTTAATATCATCTTCTACATTTCCAAATGCTTTATTTCTAACATCATCAATATTTCTAGCAGTTGGTCTAGAATATGAAGATGCTACTTTTCTTGGCTTAATATCTTCTTTTTCATAATTTTTATTTAAGACACCATACACTGGTGAGATGATTGGAGATGGTTTAAACTCACGTTTTTTTACAGGTTCTGTATTAATTTGAGCTCCTTTATAAACCACTGGTTTAACCTCTTCTTTTTTAACTTCCTTTTTAATTTCTTCTTTTTTAGGACGTTCTAAATCTTTAAAATCATCATCGTTAAATATTACAAACTTTTCTTCTCTTGTTTGTCTTTTTTCTTCTACAGGTCTTATAACTTCTTTTTCTTCAACTGAACTTTCTAGTGGACGTTCAATAGTTCTTTCTAAAGGACGTTCCATAATTTCAATTGATGGTTTTACTGTTTGTCTAACCTCTTTTTTAACTGGTTCTTCTTCTACTTCTTCAGTAAATAGATTCTTTACTTTATCAAATAATCCCATAATTTCACCTCTATTTTTTATCATTATTATATTTTAAGAAATTATTTTTATTTTCTTTTTTTACTTTAAACTTTGTATATTGTTCTTCTTTGTTTGTAAAATATTCTTCATCAAGCATAAGAGCGATTATATTATCATTGAATTTAACTGTAGATAAGATATATGATGCATCAAGAATAACTTTATTTATATCTTTTTTCTTAACAAATGCTTCAATTTTAGCATAATTATAATTAAAAGTAATCAAATACTTATCTTCAACTTTTTCAATCTCTAAATATCCTTCTTTTTTACCTTCTATTTTTTTTGAATAATATAAATTTTTATTTTCTTTATAATCAAGTTTTGTCTTATGATAATATCCAACAGCGTCTATATAAAGATAATAATAGTTGCCGCTTGAATATAAAACATCATTTAACTCATTAGTATCTATATAAGATACTCCTCTTGGTCTATAATACATATATCCTTTGCCTATACGATTATATAGTTTATTATCTTTAGATAATACTATACTTGTTATATTATCAATATTTTTGGTATCAATTCTAACAATTGTGCATCCACTTGTTAGAAAGAGAAGCATAAAAACTATCAGTATTTTTTTCATATCTCACCACTCTTATAATAATTATAGCAAAAAATATAAAATTAAGAAAGCATTTTGATTAGAATGTGTAAATAGTGTGTCTATTTATATACTCTAATTCTATATATTGGAAAACCTTTTGAATGAAATTTCATCTCATATTCAGTCGGAATATTATTCTCTATATCATCATTATATAAGTCAAGTGATAATTCTTCTATACTAAATCCTTGTTCATTAAATGACATAACTGAGTATTCAAATAGTTTTCTATTATCTGTTTTAAATGTAATAATTTCTTTATCTTTAAAGATATTTTTATATTTATTTAAGAAGTTTGGACTAGTTAGTCTTCTTTTAGCATGTCTATCTTTTGGCCATGGATCAGAGAAGTTTAAGAATACTTCATCTATTT
Source organism: uncultured Muribaculaceae bacterium (assembly GCA_964518415.1). GTDB lineage: Bacteria > Bacillota_I > Bacilli_A > RF39 > UBA660 > CAJOJO01. The sequence continues at coordinate 1,324 of CAZFGE010000040.1, read as the reverse complement.
CATGATCAAATACTTCTTCAATTTTACCCGCATCCATTCTAATTAATCTTAAATTAGGAAGATCTAGAGTTTCTAGTCTTCTTATAGCTTTTACCATAACACTATCATATTTCTCAATTCCAATAAAATTAATATTAGGGTATTTTATAGCATTTTCAATTATAAAATTTCCCTTACCCATACCTATTTCAATACGTATTGGATTATTATTATTAAATAATTTATTAAATGAACCTTTATGTTCAGTATAATCTTTAATTACATATTTAGAACTGCCTACAATCTCTTCTGCGCCTTTAACATGTTTTAGTCTCATTTTATCACCTATTTAATTATACCATAAATAAGTATTTTTTTTAATATTTTAAGTGTTTTTACCCTATTTCAACAAATATCGACATATGCGATAAATATACTATATAAATTAATTGAAGAAGTAGACAAAAAATATGATGTCCGAACGCTGAGAAGAATTCGACAATTTTATACTTCATTTAAAACAATAAAATGGTCGCCACTTGCGACCAAATTATCACGGAGTCATATTACGTAGTTGTTACCTTTAAAAGATATAAATATAATAAACTATTATATTGAGCAATGTATCAAAATAAACTTAAGTAAAAATAAACTTATGGAGATTATAAAGAATAATCATATGTAAAGAAGATAATAAATTCATTTTAAAATATTGTTCTGATGAGAGGATTTTTTCAACTAAATATATAACAATATAAAAAATACGGAAATAAATCCGTATTTTTAAATTAGTTATTTTCTTTTAAGAATTCAATAGTCTTACGCATTTCTTTATCGTATTTAACCATGTCTAGACCACCGAATAATTTTAAGAATTCATCTTTTTTCATATTGTATTTAGTAGCTAAATCTTCTGCTTCAGCTTCTGCTTCAGCGTCTGTTATAGTAATATTTTCTTTTTCTTTAATAGCTTCTAAAAGTAATCTTTCTTTAACTCTTTTTTCAGCTTCTGGATGCATTTGATCTTTAAGTGCTGCTTCATCAGAGTTAGTAAATTTAAAGAATTGTTCTAAAGTAATTCCTTGCATTTTTAAGTTTTCTTCATATTGTCTTAACATTCTATCGATTTCTTCATGAATCATAGCATGTGGAACTTCAACTTCCATGTTTTCGATTGCTTTATCAATTATTTCATTAACAAAGTGTTCTTCAGCATGAGTTTCTTTATGAGTTTTAATGTTTTCTTTAACTTGTGCTTTTAAAGATTCAACATCATTAATTCCATCCATTCCTAAATCTTCAAAGAAATCTTTATCTAATTCTGGAATTTTAACTTCTTTAACTT
>CAZFGE010000039.1:0-8845 GCA_964518415.1 uncultured Muribaculaceae bacterium | reverse complement strand
CTTTCTTACTCATATGCATCACCACCTTTCTTTTCAAGAATGTGGTAGCACCCAACTTATTAAGTATTCCGATATAATTATACCAAATAAATGTTCGTGATACAATATATTTGTATTTAAAATATATATATCTGATTGAAAAAAGACAAATAAAAAGTTATATTATGGAATGGATTGATATTTGTCATTAACACTTAGTACTAGTTGTAAATAACTACAATATTTGTACTATTTATGTAATTAAAAGAACTATTTAGTAGTTCTTTTTTTTCTTGTGAGAGTTTGCAATTTGTAAAAAAATATGTTAGAATCATTACTTGGATTTAAAAAGGAGGCGAAAAATATGCTTTTAAAAGATGTATTTTTTCTACTAGATAAGTCACTTGATGATATTTTTCCTGAAATTACAAAAAAACTTTTATTTAACATGAATGATCATGATGAACTAATTAAAGAAAATATTGTATTTAACCTAGAAAATAATGAGTGGTTAGTTAATTATTTATCATCTCAAACACCAAGTATCTCTAAAAGTGCTATTAAAAAATATGTTGAAGAATCAATAAATTTTAATAATCAAATTCATGAATATCAATTAAAAATAGCAAGATTTATAATAAATGATTATAATGTGTGGAGTAAGGGTTTATTAAATATTGATGGAAAACTTGAATATTTGACAATAGAATCTGATTACGCATTTAGAAAATCTTTATCTGATACTTTTAAATACTTAGGATTTAGCTATGATAGAAGTGAAGAAGCAATTGAGACATTCTCAAAAAATTGGAGATTACCTAGAATGAAATTGCAATTTTATAATGGATTTGCTGGAGATGCTGTATTGGTAGCTAGAGAGACATATTCATCTCATGATCCTGAATTTATGGAAAATTGGTTAAAAATAAAAGAATATGATTATTATAAAAAGCATAAAGACTCTGTTGATAAATATGGTAGTGCAACTCCATCTATGTTAATGAGTGATGAAGAAGCAATGAATTTAAAAAATAAGTTAGTCATACTTAGTGATAAAAGAAAAAAAGAAATGGAATCAGCAAAAGAACATATGACTAACGAAGAAAAAGTTTTAATGAAAATTTTAAAAAGAATATAAGTCAAGTTTTCTTGGCTTTTTATTTTTTTTGTTATATAATCTAAAAGGAAAGTAGTTGATAATATGGCATCATCAATGATACATATAGCTGTTGCTAGTGAAATTAATAAAAAAATTAATAGGGATAAATCAAAATTATTTATAGGTACAATTGCGCCTGACATTTCAAAACTTATAGGCCAAACAAAAGTAGAATCACATTTTTTAGATAATTCTAAAACCGACTTACCAAATTTAGGTAGATTCTTAGCTAAATATATTGGTAATTTAAATGATGATTTTGTACTTGGATATTATATACATTTATATACTGATTATTTATGGTTTAAGTATTTTATACCTGAGATATATAATTCTGATAAGCATTTAATTACAAAATTAGATGGAAGCATTTTTGAATGTCATGGTGGAATGGTTAGTCAATACATTTATAATGACTATACAAATTTAAATATTAATCTAATAGATGATTATGACTTAGACTTAAAAATATTTTATAATGATATTCCTATTATAGATAATATAATTGACGAAATTCCAATGGATAAGCTAGATATAATAGTTAATAAAGCAGCTGAAATAATAGAAAATACAAAGGTTAGAAAAGACTTAGTATTTAATATGGAAGATGTTCATAAATTTGTTGAATATTCATCAGATATAATTTTATCTGATATAGAAAATAGAAATATATTAGATAATATAATAAAAAAATAGAAAAAATTGGCTTTTTTTCTATTTTTGTGGTATAATTACTCTTGTTGTTTTAAAGGAGTTGAATTTATATGAAAAAAACTAAAATAGTTACAAGTATTGGTCCAGCAAGTAATACAGTTGATGTATTTACTGAAATGGTTAAAGCAGGTGCTAATGTTGCTAGAATTAACTTTTCACATGCTACAATTGAAGAGAGAGAACAAGCAGTTTCTACTGTAAAAGCTGTTAGAAAAGCATTAAATACTAACGTTGGTATTTTATATGATACTAAAGGACCAGAATTCAGAAATGGTGAAGTAGTAGAAGAAGGAATTAACTTAGTTCCTGGAAATACTATTAAAGTTGTTAAAGAATCTGTGGTTGGAAATCAAGAGAGATTTTCTCTTAACCATCCAGAAGCTATTGATGCTTTAAATGTTGGAGATACTATTTTACTTGAAAATGGTTTAATGGAAATTAGAGTTATAGAAAAAGCTAACGACGAATTAACATGCGAAGTTATAAATGGTGGAGTTTTATATTCAAGAAAAAGTTTAGCTGCTCCAGGTGTTGACTTAAATATCCCATTTATTTCTGATATCGATAGAGAAGATATTATTTATGCTTGTCGTCATGAAGGAGATTTCTTAGCTGCTTCATTCGTACAATCTGCTAAAGATGTATTAGCAATTCGTGAAATCTTAAAAGAAGAAAATAGAGAAGATATGAAAATTATTGCTAAAATCGAATCTCAAATGGGTATGAATAACTTAGATGAAATCGTTAAAGTAGCTGACGGTTGTATGGTTGCTCGTGGAGATTTAGGTGTTGAAGTTCCTATGTCAGATCTTCCAATTTGCCAAAAAAGAATTGTTAAAGCATGTAGAGCTAACAAAAAAATGTGTATCGTTGCAACAGAAATGTTAGAATCAATGAAACATAACCCACGTCCAACTAGAGCAGAAGTTACAGACGTTGCTAATGCTGTATATAACGGAACAGACGCTGTTATGTTATCAGGAGAAACTACTACAGGTGAATATCCAGTAGAAGTTGTAAGACATATGGCTGAAATTTGTGAACACATTGAAAACTCAATAGATTACAAAAATATCTTTGCTGATAAAACAGTTGAAAATGCTAAAGAAGCAATCGTTAAATCAGTTGCTACTGCAGCTAATAGTTTAAATGCTAAATTAATCGTTGTTCCAACTGTAACAGGTGGAAGTGCTAGATTAATATCTAACTTAGAACCAACTTGTCCAATCTTAGCTTTAGTAGGATCAGAAGATGCTGCAAATAAATTAGCAGTTAACTATGGTGTTTATGCCAAAGTTGTTCCAACAATGAACGATTTAGATGAACTTTTAGATTTATGTGTTAAAGAAGCTAAAGAATTTACTGAATTAAATACTGGAGATAATGTTGTTATAACTGGTGGTTTAGTTGCTGGTAAAATTGGTTTCACAAATTTAATGAAAATAGAAACAATCTAAGCAAGTTAAATCTTGCTTTTTTTGCTTTTTTAGGGTTATAATTTATTTTAGGAGGAATAGTATGAAAGGAATAGTTAAAGAATTTAGAGATTTTATATCAAGAGGAAATGTAATTGATCTTGCTGTTGGTGTTATTATAGGTGGAGCTTTTGGTAAAATTGTATCATCATTAGTTGACAATATTTTAATGCCTTTAATTGGTATACTTCTTGGTGGTGTTGATTTTACAAACTTATCAATTAAGATAAAAGATGCAACAATTAATTATGGTTTATTTATTCAAAATGTAATTGACTTTTTAATAGTAGCATTCTGCGTATTCTTACTAGTTAAATTTGTAAATAAAATATCTAGTATTGCTGATAAGAAAAGAAAAAAAGAAGAAAAGAAAACAGAAGTTGTTAAACCTGCTGATATAGTTCTTCTAGAAGAAATAAGAGATTTACTTAAAAAACAAAATAAAGCTAAATAATAGCTTTTTTTGTGGTATAATTAAATAGGTGATGATATGAAGATTGTATCTTGGAATGTAGCGGGTATCCGTGCTTGCTTAAAAAAAGGCTTTATTGATTTTTTTAATAATGTAGATGCTGATATAGTATGCTTGCAAGAGACTAAAGCATTAGAAAATCAAATTGAATTTAAACCTGATAATTATTATTTTTATTTAAATGCAGCTGATAAATTAGGTTATTCTGGTGTATGTATTTATACCAAAATTAAACCTTTAAATGTAAGTTATGGAATGGGTATTGATGCACATGATCATGAAGGTAGAATGATAACTTTAGAGTTTGATGAATTCTATTTAATTAATCAATATGTTCCGAATGTAAAAAGAGATTTATCAAGACTAGACTATAGAATGACTTGGGAAGATGATTTTAAAGATTATGTTAAAAAATTAGAACAAAATAAACCTGTTGTAGTTTGTGGAGACTTTAATGTTGCACATACGGAGATAGATATTAAAAATGCTAAAGCTAATCGTGGTAATGCTGGATTTACTGATGAAGAAAGAGAAAAATTTACAACTCTTTTAGATAGTGGGTTTATAGATACATATAGATATTTCAATCCTGATAAAACTGATAGTTTTACATGGTGGAGTTATATGGGAAAAGCTCGTGAAAAGAATGTTGGATGGAGAATTGATTATTTCATTGTTTCAAATAACTTTATAAATAAAGTATCTAATCCTGTTATTTATAGAGAAATATATGGATCAGATCACTGTCCAATTGGATTAGAAATTAATTAAATAATTATTTGATTGTAAAATATTATAAATAATGATATAATTTTTATTGTAAATAAATGATAGGTGGTTAATATGATAGAATATACAATGAACGATGATAAAGCAGTAGAAATTGAAGTAGATGGAAAAACTTACATGAGAAAAGCTATTAAGACTCATTTTGTAAAACAAGGTGAATCTTATATTGATATAATGGAAAAATATGTTTTACCTAATTATAAAGAAGGAGACTTTATTTCAATAAGTGAGAAAATTATAGCACTTTGTCAAAATAGAGTTGTTAAAAGAGAAGAGTTAAAAATTGGTTTTTGGGCTAAATTCTTATCTAAATTTGCATCTCATCCTGATACTGGTGTTGGTGTTGGTGAGACTATAAAGATGCAATATGCAATTGAAAAAGCAGGACTTTTAAAAGTTTTATGGGCAGCATTTGCATCTGCAGTTACAAAACTATTTGGTAAAAGAGGAGTATTTTATGAAATAGTTGGTCAAGAAGTATCTGGACTTGATGGCTTTTATGATCATGTATGGGCAGAATATAGAGATATAGGAATTGAAATGCCAGAAAATCCAAGTGGTGTTTGTAATGAAATTAAAGAAAAATTAGGTATCTCTTGTATGATAGTTGACGCTAATGATTTAGGTCAAGAAATCTTAGGGTACTCTGATGATTTAAAGGATTACAATTTAAAAGAATTCATTAAAGATAATCCTGCTGGACAAGGTAATGAATGTACTCCAATTATTTTAATGCATGAAAAAAAGGAAGATTAATTAATTCTTCCTTTTATTTTACCTTTTCATTAAATGAAACTTTTAAAATGTGTAGGTCATCATTATTATCAAATACTTTTATTTCATCTAAGTTAGGAATGTATCTCATAACATTTTCAAAATAGTTTTGATCTCCATCAGTCATTATATAACGATAATTTAAAAACTCTAGATTAGTTGAATCATTAATTAAATCTTCTTTAGAAATTCCTGTATTTAAAGATGTTGTCTCAATTATTTTATTCATTGTTCCTATACCACAATTGTATGATGTTAGAGCTATTGGAATATTATAATTAAAGTTTTTTAAATTATATGTAAGTAATATAGTCCCAACAGATATATTTGTTTTAGGATTATTTAAATCATCTTTAGATATAGTAAGTACTGTAGAGTCATATAACTCTGGTGATTCAGTTAAAACTATTTTAACATTTGAATTATCATTAAAGTTTTTGGATGTAATTACTTGATCTTTCCAGGCATTATATTCTATTTGCATTAAATTAGTTTCCATACCGCCACTTTCTTGTGTTAGAATAGCTGTAACTAGTCCTGGATCAACGCCCCATTTATTACTATAAGTATTAATAAGATCTCCATATGTTTTTTGAACATACAAGGCTTTTTCACTATCTGATAAATTTTCAAAAGAAACTGATAGAGTAGGATTATATTCTTCAATATCATTAGTTACTATATTTTCTATTTTATCTATAATAGTATTATTATCTTTTTCTATATTTGGGCTTACTTTTAGCTCATTATTATTCTCAAAAGTTGTATTTAAATCTTTTAATTTATAGGTTGCAAATAACATTGATAGAGTAAGTGAACCAGCAATAACTCTTTTTACATTTCCTTTTGTGTTTTTTAAGGGTTTATTTGTTTTATGCATTTTTTTAAGTTCACGTTTTATAATTGGATAGTTATATTCAAGACATCTTTGTAAGTCTTTAGACATCATATATTTATCTAAATCATGGATAATTATAATATTATCTTTTGATATTAGTTTAATTCTATTTTTCCCAACAATTATTCTTTCTATTTCTAAATCATCTACTTTTTTAAGTTTATATAAAGCTCTTGCTTTTTTATATTCTTTTGAATCAACTATACATGTTGGAGTAGTGTTGTAATAAAAATCTTGTATTTTCATTTTATCATCTCCCAAATAGTTTCAGCTAAATTATCATCAATGTCATATAGCTCAATATTATTGTTTTTAATTTTGTATTCTTTAATATATGTTGCATCATCATCCATAAATGCTACATAGTATTTATCATTTAGTAAAATACTATCTATATATTCATATACTTTATCATCAATTATAATATCAAATGGATTCATATTATCACCATATTAATTTTAACAAAATAAAAACTTATTGTCTAATTTTTAACACTTTATTGACATTATATTATATTTAATATAAAATTTTTTTAGGTGATATTATGGATTTAAATATTAATAATTTTGATGAATCAATTAAAGATGGAATTGTATTAGTAGACTTTTGGGCACCATGGTGTGGTCCTTGTCGTATGCTTGCTCCTGTAATGGAAGAAATCAAAAATGAAGGTTATAATGTTTACAAAGTTAATGTAGATGATAATCATGAGTTAGCTAAAAAGTTTGGTGTTATGTCTATTCCATGTGTTATATATTTTAAAGATGGTAAAGAGATTAATAAATCTATTGGTTTTACATCAAAAGAAGAAATTTTAAAAATGTTAGAAGATTAATATTGTTTAATTATTTTAAATGTGTTAAAATGAATATGTCGTTTAAATGACATATTATTTGGCCTGTTGGTGAAGTGGTTTAACACATAACCCTCTCAAGGTTACATTCATGGGTCCGAATCCCATACAGGTCACCATATTTTGAAATAAAGCTAGATTTTTATCTAGCTTTTTAATTTGCAATTTTTATCATTAATGTTATAATACTAGCTAATAAAAAGAGGTGATATTATGAATAATAATTTTAAAAATTTAGTTATTTATGATAATAACGAAAATATTATAGGTAGTGTTAGGGAAAAAACTAATTATGAAGTTAGTAATTTAAATAAAGAAAATAAACCTATTAATAAAGAAAAAGTACTAAAAAAGGTAAAAAAACGCTAAAAAATCACAAATTTGTGATTTTTTTTATATTTTAAGAAGGAAATTTAAAAGTTTTAGCGAATGATATTAGTGAGGAGGTGAAATATGAAAAGATTTAATTTAAAAGAAGTAAATACTATTTATCTTTATTTAATAATTGTTATTCTTGCTATACTTAGTATAACTATGTCTACTTTATTTATAACTAAAAAACATGTAGTTACTAAAACAGTTACGCTCATATCTAGGAATGAGAAAAAAGAGGAGAAGAAAACTATTAAAGTAGATATTAAAGGTAATGTGGCAAATCCTGGTGTAATCGAATTAGATGAAGGCTCTCGTGTAATTGACGCTATTAATTTAGCTGGTGGTCTACTTGAAAATTCTAATACTGAACTTATTAATCTATCTATGAAATTAAAAGATGAAATGACTATTATTATTTATACAAATAAAGAGATAAATGATTATAAGAAAAATTTAAACAAAAAAGAAATAGTATATGTAGAAGTACCTGTTTGTCCTGATAAGATAAACGATGCTTGCATTAATAAAGATGCTAAAAATAGTTCTAAAAAAGATATACAAAATGAAAAAGTATCAATTAATACTGCAAATATAGATGAACTTCAAAAAATACCTGGTATAGGTGCATCAAAAGCAAATGATATAGTATTATATAGAGAAAAAAATGGTTCTTTTAAAACAATTGAAGATATAAAACAAGTATCTGGAATTGGAGATGCTTTATTTGAAAAAATTAAAGATAATATTACTATTTAGTTTTATATTATTAGTATATATATCATATAAAGTTCAGAGTAAATATAATATTCCAAATAGTAATTATTTAGAAGGTATTATACAAGACTTTAAGATAGATGGTGATAAATTAACTCTTAATATTAAATCTAATAAAAGAGTAATTGCAAATTACTATATTAAAACAGAATTAGAAAAGAATGAATTATCAAATTCTATTAAAATAGGTTATATAGTTAAACTAAAAGGTGAATATAAAGAGGCAAGTAATAATACTAATTTTAATTTATTTAATTATAAGAAGTATTTACTTAGTAAAAAAATATATTACACTTTTGATATAGAAAATATTATTAATTTCAATAAAAAGAGTTCTTTTATTTATAATGTTAAAAACGGAATGCTAAATAGAATAAATAATAGTTCTAATAAGACCTATTTAAAGCTTTTTATAATAGGTGAAAATAATTTGGATGAAATGGTTAAGGAAAGTTATAAAATAAATGGAATAAGCCATTTATTTGCTATTTCAGGTATGCATATTACACTATTCACTTCATTTTTACTTTTCTTACTTAAATTAGTCAATAAAAATGAAAAGATAAATTTTTTAATAGTTAGT
>CAZFGE010000038.1:0-8856 GCA_964518415.1 uncultured Muribaculaceae bacterium | reverse complement strand
TATAGATAAAAAAGAAAAGAACTTATGGACTAATAATGAAGAAGGAGTAAAAATAACTTATCATAAAGCTTTATCAGAAGTAGATGAAGCATGTTATGTTAGGGATGAAATTAAAAAACTAATTAAAGATGGAATAAGTCCTTCCGATATAGCTGTTTTATATAGAACTAATGCTCAATCACGTGTTATGGAAGATGCTATGTTAGAAAGCCAAATCCCATATAAAGTAATAGGAAGCTTTTATTTCTATAATAGACGTGAGATTAAAGATTTAATTAGTTATTTAAAACTTATTTATAATAATGATGATGACACTTCTTTAATTAGAATAATCAATACTCCAAAGAGAGGAATAGGACTTAAAACAATTGAAAATTTATCCATAAAAGCATTAGAAAATAATACATCTATGTATAATTCAATTGATAGTGGAAAAGAACTTATTTTTAAAAACTTAATAGAAGAATTAAAAAAAGAACAAGAGAACTTATCATTAACAGAACTTGTTGATTTAGTACTTAACAAGTCTGGTATGAAAGATGAACTTGTTAAAGAAAACTCAATTGAAGCTGATATTAGATTAGAAAACTTAGAAGAATTTAAATCAATTACAAGAAGCTTTGAAGAAGCAAATGGTATTGTCTCACTAGGTGAGTTTTTAGAGCAAATTACACTTGTATCTGATATGGAAGAACACAAAAATAACGATAATGTAGTAACACTTATGACTATTCATTCAGCTAAAGGATTAGAGTTTGAAAATGTCTTTATAATTGGTATGGAAGAAGGAATATTTCCACATAAAAACTCAAGTGATTTAAGAGAAGACTTAGAAGAAGAAAGAAGACTTTGTTATGTTGCTATAACACGTGCAAAGAAGAATTTATATTTAGTAAATGCTAAAAAAAGAATGATATTTGGTGAGACTTCTTATAATATGCCAAGTAGATTTATTAATGAAATAGATCAAAATTGCCTAAATGTTGACAGCAAAATAGAAGAAAAATTTGACAAAACATCAATGATTAGTGATAAAATAGATTATATAGTAGGAGATAAAGTTGAACATGATACATATGGTATAGGTATAATTGTTTCTATGGATAAGTCAATTGTTACAATTGCATTCCCACATCCTATTGGAATTAAGAAAATGATTAAAGGACATAAGTCTATAAGGAAGGTGTAGAATATGGAAAACATTTTAAAAGGTATACAAGATATTCCAGAAAACTTTAAAGGATTTATTATTGAACACAATGATAATGCGCTACTTTGGATATGTTTATTCTTTGGAGGACTTTTAGTATTCTGGTTAACATTCAATGCTTTACACAAAAATGACCAATAGGTCTTTCCTTGTCCCATAGCCAAGCGGTAAGGCCTCTGACTCTGAATCAGATATTTCGTTAGTTCGAATCTAACTGGGACAGCCAATGAAAAATAACTTCCATTATTGGAAGTTTTTTAAAATGTGCACGAAATGTCAAAAATTATGCATGAACGGTAAAAAAAGTCAAAAAAAATTAAAAAAATTACCATTCGTGCATAAAAAACGACGATTCGTGCATATAGAAAAAAATAATTAAAACTAATTATATATATAATTCTTGATTAAAAATTATATATTTGGTAAAATGATAGAGTAAATAATAAGGAGGTAAATATGAAGAAAGGTTTTACACTTATAGAATTACTTGCAGTAATAGTAATATTAGCTATCATTGCATTAATAGCTGTTCCAACTATAACTGGAATTATATCTAGAGCAAAAGAAGGATCTATTGAATCAAGTGCTAATGGATATGTTGAGTCTGTTGAACAAGCAAAAGCAATTAATATGATGAATGATGAGGAATCAGATGATTTAGATCAAGGAATTTATACTTTACCTTTAACACAATATAATGTTAAAGTAAAAGGACAAGAACCAATTAGAGGTTGGATTGAAATTACTAAAACAGGTGTTGGAAGATATTCACTTGTAATAGGTGATTACACTGCATCTTATGATGGAAAAGATAAAACAGTAGTAAAAGGTGAAAAAACATTAGATAGACCTAAAATTTATCCTGAATATGTATATTCACAAGAAAAAATTGCTACTAAAATTGGATTGCCAATTGATTCAATAAACTTTGGAAAAATGTATACTGCCTCATCACAAGGATTGAAAATGGGATTTGCTACTGAAGCTGAATGTCAATATATGGTGCAAGCAACAGGAACAAATGCTAATTGCGTATATGAAGACTATATAACTCCAGATTTAAAATATTTAACTTCTCCAAAATCAACTTGGGAAGCATATTTGAAATATAAAGTTACTAATGATGGATTAATAGAATCTGCTCAAGCATGTAGAAAAGGTAATATTTGTCTTGAACCTTCATTAGCTTCTGAAACAGCAGATAATATTATATTAGAAATGGATGCAAAATTTCCTAATATGACTCGTAATAATGATTTAAATAATAATTATATTGGAAGATTTTTAGATAAAACATTCATTGGTGAAGTTAAAATGAACTCATATGTTGGAGTGGTTGATGGTCCAGCTCAAACAACATGTGGTGTATACCAAAGTGGAATAATCGGTTGTACAGATTTTATATTTGAGAACAATTAAGGTAGAATAAACTACCTTTTTTTGATATAATAATATTGGTGATGATAGTGATTAATCAAAGAATAAATGAACTTGTAAATATATTAAATGAAGCTAGCAAAAATTATTATGAACTTGACAATCCAACAATAACTGATCAAGAGTATGATGATTTATATAGAGAATTAGAAAATTTAGAGAAAAAATATCCTGAATTAATTCCAGACAATTCACCAACTAAAAGAGTAGGTGGAAAAGTAATTGATGAATTTTCTAAAGTAGAACATACTGTACCTATGATGTCACTAGGCGATATTTTTAATGAAGAAGAGGTAAGAGAGTTTGATTCAAGAGTAAAAAAAACTATATCTAATCCAACATATGTATGTGAACTTAAAATAGATGGTTTATCTGTCTCTTTACTATATCAAAATGGTAAATTAATAAGAGGCGCAACTAGAGGTAATGGTGTTGTTGGAGAAGATATAACACATAATGTTGAGACAATTAAAAACATTCCTTTAAACATAGATTTTAAAGATGAAATCGAAGTTAGAGGAGAAATATATATGCCAAAAAAATCTTTCTTAAAACTAAATGAAGAAAGAAGAAAGAATAATGAGGTAGAATTTGCTAATCCTAGAAATGCTGCAGCTGGATCAGTTAGACAATTAGATAGTAGTATTGCTGCAAAAAGAAACTTATCAACTTTTATTTATCACTTACCTGAAAGTAATAAATATAATATTAAGTATCATCATGAAGCATTAAAGTTTATGAAAGAGTTAGGATTTAATGTTAATTCAAGTATAAAGTTATGTAATAACATTGATGAAGTAATTGATTATATTAATTATTGGACAAAAGAAAGACCTAATTTACCTTATGAAATAGATGGAATAGTAATTAAAGTTGACAATTTATCTGATCAAGAAAAATTAGGTTTTACAGCTCGTACTCCAAAATGGGCAATTGCTTATAAATTTCCAGCTGAAGAAGTTTTAACTAAATTAACTGATATAGAGTTTTGTGTAGGTAGAACTGGTAAAATTACTCCACGTGCTGATTTAAATCCAGTACATGTTGCAGGTTCAGTAATTAGAAGTGTAACACTTCATAATGAAGATTATATAAAAGAAAAAGGAATAATGATTAATGATACAGTTGTTATTCATAAAGCTGGTGATGTAATACCTGAAGTTGTAAGAGTAGAAGTATCTAGAAGAAATGGCACAGAAATACCTTTTAAAATGATTAAAAACTGCCCTATATGTGGTAGCACATTAGAAAAAAAAGAAGGAGAAGCTAATTATTTTTGTACTAACCCAAAATGTGATGCAAGAAAAATAGAGGGATTAATTCACTTCGCATCAAGAGATACAATGAATATAGAAGGATTCGGAGATGAAATTGTAGAAGACTTCTTTAATATGGGATATTTAAAAAGTATACCTGATTTTTATAAATTGGACAGTAAAAAGCAAGAGTTAATGGAATTAGAAGGTTTTGGTACAAAGAGTATTAATAACTTACTTGATTCAATAAATAGAAGTAAAGATAATTCTTTAGAGCAATTATTATTTGCACTTGGAATAAGACATGTTGGTAAAAAAACAGCAAAGATAATAGCATGTCATTTTAAAACAATTGATAATATAATATCATCTTCAAAAGAAGAAATAGAATCTATTAATGACATTGGTTCAATTATAGCAAGCTCAGTATATGAGTATTTTAAAAATGAAGATAATTTAAATATGATTAATGAGCTAAAAGAAATAGGTATGAATATGACATACATTGGCTCTAGTATAGAGGAAAAAGAAGATTTTTTAAATAAGACATTTGTACTTACTGGTACTTTAACTAAAATGGGTAGAAATGAAGCAAGTGAATTAATAGAAGCTAAAGGTGGAAAAGTAACAAGTTCAGTTACTAAAAAAACAAGTGTAGTAATTGTTGGCGATAGTCCAGGATCAAAATATGATAAAGCAATATCTCTTGGAATCACTATATGGAATGAAGATGAATTTATAAATCATTTAGATTAGTATTTTCAAAAAAGATAATAAATGTTAAAATATATTAGAAAGTAGAGGTGTATATAATGAATAATAAAGGTTTTGCAATCACAGGGTTTATATACACTATATTTATATTATTTATTATTGTTATGATTGCAATATTAAACATGTTTAATGCAAGAAAAAATATTCTTGATAGACTTAAAAGTGAAGTAATTCAAGATGTTAATTCTAAAATTGAAACTGCTAGTATTCAAAAGTTTGAAAGTAGTGACCAAATTCAACAATTTAGTGCATATAAAAGTGGATTTTATAAATTTACACTAAAAAGCCCTAAAGGTCCTTCAAACTATGGTGGTATTATTTCATTTGAAATTTATTTAAATAAAGATGAAATAATCTATATGAAAGTTGGAAAAAGCGATTCTTCTTTTAATGATGTTATAGTATCATTTGATAAAACATTTGATTCTAAAAATAATATAGCTTCTGCGTCTTATGTTCCTGATAGATCTGTAAAAAACATGGTGAATAAAATAATAAATGATAGAGTAACATATAATCCAACATATCAAGAAAACGCGAATAATAGTAATAATGGTAGTGTTGAAGTTATAGCTATTAGTAAATCAAAAATTAATGATGATTTAAATAGAGTACAATATATTAAAAGTTGTTCACAAAGTAGTTTAATAAGAAATGAAAATATTTGGTCTGAAATTAGAGCAATAGTTAGTGGTGAAAATAAAGCATTAGGTAAAACGGTTACTATTGATTCACCAGGAGCTAAACCAGCATATCCTCTTAGTAATGCAGTTGATGGTGATATTACTACATCAGTACGTTCTATTATAAATGGAAAGGCGTGCATAGTTGTTGATTTGGGAAGACCATATAATTTAGACTCTATTCATGTTTTACACGAAAATGGAGTAGCTCAATATGATAATAAAATATATGTATCAAGTGATAATAAGGAATATAAAATTATATATAATAATGATATTGTTGAAAATGAATCAGGAGTAATAATAGATGCATATGATGATAAAAAAGTAATGAATATTGGTAATGTTTCAATGCCTGTTGAAAAAAAACTTGGTATAACTTGGCTTAGGTTGTTTTATCATAATAACTTATCAGGTAAAGTTTATTGGGATGCTGTGGCACAACCATTAACTGAAGGTGGTTATGATGAAGTCCATAAACAAAGCGCGTTATATAACATATCAGCTTTTAAAAATAAAAATGGAAAATATGAGTTCTTATTGGCATATAACAACGACATTATTCAATGGTCACAAACATCAAATCCAATTGATAAAACAGAAAGTGTTACTGGATTTGTACATATATTTAATGGAGTTAATTCATTTACCGGTTTAGCGCTTTCTAACAGTGGTACAGCAACGCTTGATGGTAGTAGATCTAATGCTTACTATCCAGTTGGAGTTATTAAAGATGCTAATGGAATTGTTGTTGATAATTCTAAAACGCTAAAAAATGTTATTACGGAATTATGGGTAAGAATTGATAACTAAAAAACTTTAAGGGAAACTTAAAGTTTTTTTGATTAATATTATATAAAATGATAACACTTATATCTATTCTCTCAAAAGGTGTCCTAAAATATGATAACATCCCCTTGAAAAAATCTTGACCGGGATGGGGGAATAATATATAATATTCTTAGAAAATAGAGAGGATGTTTTATATGAAAAAAGTATTTATTATAGGATTATTATTAGGTGGTATAATATTTGGAACAAGTGTTTATGCTGTTACTAATTATTTATATAATTCGAATGAAGTTAGTTATATACCAAGTGATAATACTTGGAGTGTAGATAGTGTTGATAAGGCACTAGATGATTTACGCGATAAAGCAAAGAATTATATGCCTATTCCAACAGAAACTAAATCAATAACATCAAATGGTAATAATATAGATGTAAAAAATTATTCTAAAGTAAATGTTAATATACCAAATGGCGCTGTCTATTTAGGAAGATTTACTAATAATACTACTATGGATGTATCAAAACTTGGTGCAACAAGTGCAAGTCAATTTTTAGTTGTAACTGATGGTGCTTATGCACAAACTTCTGAATCATATTGTAATTCATATTATAGATGTGACCATGGGTATGCAAATTTGCGTAATGGTAGTGTTTCTTTAAGTGGAAATACATTAACCATTAAAATTGCTTTCATGAATGTTTCAACAGATATAGTATCTGGAGGAAGCCCAGTGCCAGTTCAGGTATACTATGTTGGTAAAATTGTAAATTATGCTGATTATTAAAAAGAATCTTATGATTCTTTTTTTAATACTTCATCAACTATTCCATAACTTAAGGCTTCATCCGCACTTAAAAAATGATCTCTTTCAGTATCTTTGGATACTTTTTTAATATTTTGGCCAGTATTAATAGCTAGTAACTTATTCATTTTTTCTTTTAATTTTAAAATCCTTTCAGCTGCTATTTTAATCTCAGTTGCCTGTCCTTCACATCCGCCAAGTGGTTGATGAATCATAACTTCACTATTGGGTAGGCAATATCTTTTTCCCTTTGTACCACTACTAAGTAAAAATGCTGCCATAGATGCTGCCATTCCAACACATATAGTAGATACATCAGATTTAATAAAATTCATAGTATCATATATAGACATTCCAGCAGTTACACTCCCTCCTGGTGAGTTAATATAAATACTTATATCATTGTTATTTATTGAATCTAGATATAATAGTTCAGATACTATAATAGATGCATTTACATCATTTATCTCACCAGATAGCATAATAATTCTGTCTTTTAAAAGCCTTGAATATATATCATAAACCTTTTCTCCATTTGAACTCTTTTCAATTATTGTAGGAACAATATTCATAATATCACCTCTAATTAATATAATGTTTTTAAATATTCAAAATATTCACTAAAAAATGTGACAAATTGCTTAATATTTGATAAAATGTTATTAGAATACGAGGGGATTATTATGGCTAGAATGATAAAAGTAAATTATAAAGATATAGAAGAGCTAGAATTTGAAGCTGGAGTAACACTTAAAGAGATTAGTGAGAAGTTTAAGAATCATTATAACTATCCAATACTAATAGGTATGGTTGATAATGATATAACTGAACTTACTGAGGAAATAACTAGAAGTTGTAAAGTTGACTTTTTTGATAGATCAAGTTCACTAGGTAATTCTACATATGGAAGAACTACACAATTTATGTTAGTAGTAGCAGTTAAAGAGTTATATGGTGAGAGTGTTGATGTAGTAATTGATTTTTCTATTGATAAAGGTTATTACTGTGAGATAAGAGGCGTTGAAATAGATAAACCTGATGTTAAAAAGATAGAAGAAAAAATGAAAGAAATATCAAAACAAGATTATATTATAAATAAACTTAGTGTATCTAGATTTGATGCTATAAAATACTTTAAACAAAAGAAACAAAATGATAAAGCTAAAGTACTTAAATATATAAGTAATACATATGTTAATTTATATAGAATTAATAAAACATATGACTATTTCTATAGTGAACTTGCTTATTCTACTTCTCAAATAGATGACTTTAAATTAACTTATATAAAAGATAATGGATTCGTACTAAGTTATCCTGATACATATAATCCAGAATGTACACTAGATTATAAACATCATGAAATGTTATTTAATAGTTTTTTAAATTATTCAAGATGGGGAGAGAAAATAGGTATTAAAAATGCTGCTGATTTAAATCAAATTGTATCAGATGGTAAATATAATGATTTAATAAGATTAGCTGAGACTTATTATAATAATCAACTTGCCACAATTGCTGAGAAGATTGCTCAAAATAACAAAAGTATTAAACTTGTTCTAATTGCAGGACCTTCATCAGCTGGTAAGACAACAACCAGTAAAAAACTTCAAACTTACTTAGAAAGTAAAGGTGTAAGAACTCATCAAATATCAATAGATGACTATTTCTTAGATAGAACAAAAACACCTGTTAAACCAAATGGAGAGTTAGATACTGAAAGTTTAAATGCAGTTGATGTAACTTTATTCAATAAACATTTAACTAAATTATTTGAAGGTGAAAGAGTAGAGTTACCTGAATATAACTTCTTACTAGGTAAAAGAGAATATAGAGGAAAATCTTTAAAACTTGAAGAAAATGATGTTGGTATAATTGAAGGATTACATGCTTTAAATGAA
>CAZFGE010000037.1:0-8994 GCA_964518415.1 uncultured Muribaculaceae bacterium | reverse complement strand
AATATCTTCATCTTCCATATTTTTTCCATCAAAATATGTTTTAGTTTTATATCTAGATATTTTAGCAACAATATTAGATGGAAATGTTCTAACTAGTTTATTATAATCAGTTACTATATCGTTATAGTATTTTCTCGCTGCAACAATTTCAGCTTCAGATTCGATTAATCCTAAATCAACTTTTATAAATGATTCATTATTTTTTAAATCTTCATTTGCTTCTTTTAAGCCATTAAATTCATTGATTGCTTCATATAACTTTCTATCTAATTCAAAATTACTTAGTTTTACTGATTTTAAATCTTTAATAATTGTAAGTACATCTTTTTTTGTTTTTGTAACATTTTTAATTATTTCAATCGATTTGTTTAATAAATCAAATCTCTTTCGTAAAGTAGTATCAATAAATGATTCTGCTTCATTCATTCTAATTATATAATTTTGGTAATTATTAAATATACTAACATACCAAATGAGAAGTAAACATACTACAATTATGATAAGTAAAATATATGTAAATAAATTCATATTATCACCTATCAAAATTATAGCAAATATTCCGACATTTTTCTACATGTTATTTAAAAATTTATATAATTTATTGCTTCTTCAAATACAATATAATCTATATACTTTTTGGGTATTAAATACCATTTTCCATCTGTTGGATTACTTATTACTATGTTTGATGTATCTGAATATTCTAAAATTCCTTTAAATTCTTTAATTTCATTTATGTTAGAAAAAGATGCATATATGTTAATTTTTTTCCCTTTGTTATAATTTGTATATTTTATATCATAATTATTATTTAAAGCATTTGGTATATTTTCATTTGAATAAATTGGTTGTCCTTTAAATACATTTGGATCAAAATAGTTATTCATTATATTACTCCTTTCAAATAAATTATATTAAATATATATAAAAATATGATATAATTAAATAGGTGATTATATTAAAAATAAAAAATAATATTTTGAATATATAAAATTTGAATTATACTCACAAATTAATTTATATAAATAATTTAAATATAATGAGAAAAATATAGGAGGATATTATGAAAGTATCTATAGGAGTTTCAAATAGACATGTACATTTAACAGATTCAGATTTAAAGGTATTATTTGGTGAAAATTTTGAACTTACTAAAGTAAAAGATTTAAATCAACCAAAGCAGTTTGTATCAGATAGTTTTGTAACCTTAAAAACTGATAAGTCTGTAATTAATAATGTTAGGGTAGTGGGCCCTACAAGAAGTTATACTCAAGTAGAAATATCTAAGACAGATGCAGTAAGACTTGGACTTAATCCTCCTGTTAGAGAATCTGGAGATATTAAAGATTCAAGCCCAATTACATTAGTTGGACCAGCTGGAATTTTAAAATTAAATGAAGGATGTATTATTGCAGATAGACATATTCATATAACACCAAAACAAAAAGAGTTGTATGGACTATCTAATTATGATAAAGTAAATGTTGTACTTCCTGGTATTAAAGGTGGTATGATTACAAATGTTAGTTTAAAAGTTAGTGAAGAGTCATACTTTGAACTTCATTTAGATACAGATGATGCGAATGCTCATTTAGTTAAAAATGGTGATATCGCAACTATTATAGAAGGTGGGGATTTATAATGTTTGAAAGTTTAGGAGATAGATTACAATCTGCTATTGATAAGATAAAAGGATATGGTAAGATAACTGAGGAAAACATATCAGAAATAACAAGAGAAATACGTCTTGCTCTACTTGAAGCAGACGTTAACTATATGGTAGTTAAAGAATTTATAGCTAGTGTTAAAGAAAAAGCTTTGGGTGAAGAAGTTGCTAAAAGCTTAAAGCCTGGTGAAGTATTTGTAAAAATACTTAAAGATGAATTAGTTGACCTACTTGGTGGAGAGAAGAGCGATTTATATATATCAGGTAATCCTAGTATTTTAATGCTTGTAGGTTTGCAAGGTAGTGGTAAGACAACTACTATTGGAAAACTTGCTAATATGCTTCGTAAAAAATATAAGAAAAAGCCATTACTTGTTGCATGTGATATATATAGACCTGCAGCAATTGATCAATTAAAGCAATTAGGACGTGAACTTAATATAGAAGTATATAGCGAAGGTACTAATAATCCAGTAGACATTTCTAAAAATGCTATTAAGTATGCAAAAGAAAATAATTATGACTATGTACTTATAGACACAGCTGGACGTCTTCATATAGATGAAGAGTTGATGGTAGAACTTAAAAATATAAATAGTGAAGTTCATCCAAATGAAATACTTCTTGTACTTGATTCTATGATGGGACAAGATGCTATAAATGTAATAAATGGATTTAATGATACACTTCCTTTAACA
Source organism: uncultured Muribaculaceae bacterium (assembly GCA_964518415.1). GTDB lineage: Bacteria > Bacillota_I > Bacilli_A > RF39 > UBA660 > CAJOJO01. The sequence continues at coordinate 6,630 of CAZFGE010000037.1, read as the reverse complement.
GGTGCTATTTTAACTAAATTAGATGGTGATACTAGAGGTGGAGCTGCACTTTCTATTAGACATTTAACTAATATTCCAATTAAATTTATAGGTGTATCTGAAAAACTAGATGGACTTGAAGAATTCTATCCAGAGAGAATGGCTACACGTATTCTTGGTATGGGAGACTTAATGTCTATGATAGAAAAGGCTGAATCTGTTATAGATGAAGAAGAAGCAATGAAAGCTGCTAAGAAAATGCAAAAGGGTGATTTTGATTTAGATGATTTCTTAAATCAAATGAAACAAATAAAAAAATTAGGCCCTTTAGAGAACCTAATTAAAATGATTCCTGGTGCAAAAAAAATGGGACTTAATAATATTCAAATTAATCCTAAAGATATAGCGCATATAGAAGCAATTATTTTATCTATGACTATGGAAGAAAGAAGAAATCCTTCTATCTTAAAAGCAAGTCGAAAAATTCGTGTTGCAAAAGGTTCTGGTAGAAGTGTAGAAGAAGTAAATAGACTTCTAAAACAATTTGAAGAAATGAAGAAAATGATGAAAATGATGAAGAATGGTAATTTTAAAATGCCATTTTAGGGAGTTTAATGGAAACTGTTATTTTAAATGAAAATAATTTATTAGATAGTAATGTAGATATTTTTGAAGATAAGGTTAGAGCTTTGATAAGTGTTGATGATAAAATACTTGTCTGTGATTATAATGATGTCTGTCTATTACCAGGTGGAAAGATAGATAAAGATGAAGATAATATCACTGCTTTAATTCGTGAACTGAAAGAAGAAATTGGAATTAATTATATTCAAGATGAGCTACGTCCTTTACTTGAACTTATTTATTATCAGTTTGATTATCCAACTCGTGATAATAAAATAAAAAATAGATGCATTAAGACAACATATTATATAGCTAATTATAAAGGAATAGATTTATCAAATATAAATAGAACAGAATCTGAGATAAAAAATCATTTTGATTTAATATTAATGAGTATTGATGAATTATATAATAGATTGAAATTAAAAACTCAAAATCCAAGAAATGAATTTTTTAATAAAGAATTATATACTGTTTTAAAATATTATCAATGTAAAAGACCATAATGGTCTTTTTTTGTGCTATAATTAAATCATAGGAGTGTATGTATGAACAAAAATGATTTAAATTATATAAAAGGATATTTAATATTATTTACCTTTATATTTATTATAATACAAGGCATATCAAAACTAATTTTCAATTTTAAAGATAATCTATTAATAATAAAATATTATTTATTAGCTTTATTTATATTACTTATATTTTTAATAAAATATTTAATAATAAAAAAAATATATATAAAAAATTTGGATATTAATTATATCAGAGAATTACCTAAAAAATATAGTATGCCTGTTATGGCATATTTATATAATAAAAATGTAAATATTGATCATATTATTATGACTTTAAAATTGAAATTTAAACGAGTTGATAAAGAATTATTAAGTAATAGTGAAAGATATGTATTCGATTGGTTAAATAGTATAGATAGAAGTAAATATAGTATTGTTGGATTTAGAAAAGTATTAAGTGATGAGTTAAAAGAATTAGAATTATCCGATAAAAATGCTAAAAACATTTCTATCATAGTTTTTGTTTGTTTAGTCTTAGCAATTGGAGCAACTTTAGCTATTCTATCAATGAGTGGTTATATACCATATGATATATATGATAAAATGCTTAATAATTTTATAGGTATTGGTTTTATACTTTTTATTATTTATGCAATTATATATAAGATGTTACCACCTTTTGATTTATATAGTAAAAAAGGTAAAAAAGAACATTTATATTTAATAGGATTCTATAAATTCTTAAAAGAATTTACTTGTCTTAATGAAAGAGAAATGACAGAGTATCCTCTTTGGAATGAATATTTGGAGTATGCAGTTTTATTTGGAATCAATAATAATTATTTATATGAAAAAAATATTAATATTCTAACTAATGAAGAGTTTGATAATGTAATAAGAGAAATTGGAGAAGATAAAAAAGATATCTAACAATTTCTTTTTTTGTGCTATAATTTAGGTAATGCAACTAAAAATGTACATTATTCAACCTAAAATTGGTAGTGTGCAACCAGTTTATTTTGTAAGATTAGAGTGTAAAGGAGTGAGTCTATGAACTTAAAAGATAATTTAAAAAGAATAAGAAAAGAAAATAATTTATCACAAGAACAATTAGCTGATAAATTAAATGTATCAAGACAATCGGTATCTAAATGGGAATCTGGTCTTGCTTATCCTGAGATGGATAAAATGATTTTGATATGTAAGATATTTGATTTAAGTATGGATGAGTTATTAAATCAAAATGTTAAAGAAGTTAATGATGAAAAAAAGAATAAAGTAGAAATTAATAAATATATAGATAGTTTTTTAAACTTTATATCTAAATCATATGATATGTTAAATAGTATGACAAGAACTCAAGTGTTAAGATGTATACTTGAACAATTATTTTTTATGCTTGTATTTTATTGCTTGTCATTGATTGTAATTGGAGTAGTTGAGGGCTTATTTGGAAATGTTTTAGATGTATTTAATAATTACAAGGCTTTAAAGAAAGTGTTTGATTTAATAATTGTATTTTTGAAAACAGGTTTTTTAATATTAGATTTTATATTAGTAATATATGTTTATAAAATTAGATATTTAGATTATTATGTAAAAGATGATAATAAAGAAGAAATAAAACAAGATGAAAAAGAAGAACCTATTTATGAAGAAAAAGAAGAAATTAAAAAAGAAGAAAATAATAAGCCTGAGAAAATAGAGAGAGTAATTATAAGAGATCCAAAACATTCAGAATATCGTTTCATATCTGGACTATTAAGATTATTAACCTTATTTGCTAAATGTTTTATCACATTAATATTATTATTTGCAGTATTTATATTACTTACACTATTAGTATTTTTAATTTTATCATTTATGTTTGTTAAAACAGGTTTATTATTTATCGGTGGATTTATTGTACTATTATCATCAATTATAATTTTGTTAGTTTTTATGAGTTCATTATATTGTCTTGTAATTAATAGAAAATATAATTTCAAATTTATGGAAAGAACATTACTTATATCAATAATAACACTTGGACTTGGACTTGGACTATCATTTTTAAGTATTACAAATTTTGAATTTAATAGTGATAAATTAGAGGAAGAAATTATTATACCAATGAAAGATAATTTAGACTTTGCTTGGTATACAAAATATGAAGTAGAGAATAGATCAGATTTAAGAATTGTATCAACACACTCAAAATATTTTGAATTAAAAAATGATAGTAATGCTAATTTTATATATAATCATTATATAAATGATGAGAGATTTGATGAATTTAGAAATATTGTCAAAGATATTAATAATAAAAAAATAATTGACTATAGGACTAATTATATAACTGTTTATACTTCAAAAGAAAACATTGATAAGTTAATGGAATATAATCAAGCTGATTTTTAAAATAAGAAGAAATAGAATAATTTCTTCTTTTTTTGTGCTATAATGAATACGGTGATTACATGAAAAAAATAACTTATTTAATACTATTTATTATATCTATTATTACACTAATTTTTGTTTATAATGATGATTTTTTATATAGTAATCAAATTATGAAAATAACTAGTATTGATAATATAAGCGAGGATACTGATACTAATTCACTAGGATTAAATGAAAAAATATATATAAAAAAAATGAATGGTGTAATTACTAACGGAAAAAATAAAGGCACTAAAAAAACTATAGAATATGAAGAGACTTATTCATCTGTTGTAACAGAGAAATATAAAGTTAACGATAAAGTTATTATAGAAGGTAATGATATAAATTTAAAAAGAGATTTTTATCTTGCTTTAATGTTAATTATATTTGTTAATCTAATATATATTGTAGGATCATATAAAGGATTATTATCAATAGTAAGTGTTATATTAAATATGATTATATTTTATATTGGACTATTTTTATATTTTAAAGGAATTAATCTTTTATTTTTATGTGTAGTTGAAATGATTCTATTTTCAATTCTATCCCTTATACTTGCAAGTGGAATTAATAAAAAAACTTTATCAGCAATTATTTCAGTTATTGTATCTATATTTACTATGCTTATATTATTGCTTATTGTAGTAAGTATAACTAAATATAAAGGAATAAACTTTAATGATTTATCATTTTTAACAGTTCCACTAGAAGATATTATAATGCCTGAGTTATTAATAGGATCAATTGGGGCAGTTATGGATGTTGCAATTACAATCTCATCATCAATTTCAGAGTTAATTGAAAAGGATAAATCTATATCAAATTATAATTTAAATAAATCAGCTAAGGAAATTGGAAAAGATATCATGAGCACAATGAGTAATGTATTATTCTTTACATATTTATGCGCTGGACTTCCAATATTTGTTTTAGCTCTTCGTAATGGTTTTACAATGCATAATTATATAACAACTAATTTTACTTTAGAATTATCTAGATTTTTAATAGGTAGTATTGGTATAGTTATGACAATTCCAATATCTGCGTTTGTTTCCATAAAATTAATAAAGGAGGATAATAAATGAATTTAATATTAATCATTGTATTATTTTTACTAATGATATATATTGATAAAAAAAGAGGATTAAAACTATTTTTATCACTATTCATTAACTTTTTAATTTTAATGGTTATATTCTATATGATTGCAATAGGATTAAATCCTGTTATTTGCTCACTTATAGGTTGTTTTATAATAAGTTATATAATTTTATATTATGTTAATGAAAAAAATATAAAGACTATATCTAGTTTTAAATCTATAGTTATTGTTTTAATTATTTTATCAGTCCTTATATTTTTAATTACTAATTTATCTAGAATTGCTGGTTTTGGATATGAATCTTATGAAGAAATAAATATGTTTTCATATAATGTAAAAATAGATTATACAAATATTGCTATTTCATTAATACTTATTAGTCTAATAGGTGCAACAGTTGACTCTTCAATAGCAATTTCATCTGCTTTATATGAAGTTTATTTAAATAATAAAGACTTATCGAAAAAGGAATTGTTTAAATCAGGTATGAATATAGGAAGCGATATATTATGTACAACAACTAATACCTTGATGTTTGCTTTTCTAGGAGATTTTATGACGCTTCTTATATGGTTTTATACGGGTCACTATAGTTTTTTAGATATTGTAAATGCTAAAACATTTGCATGTGAATTTATTAAAATTTTATTTAGCGCTATAGGGTCATTAATGGTTATACCTGTAACAGCTTTTATAACAACAAATGCTATTAAAAAAACTAAATAATATATGACATTTAACTTATTCAAATAGTTTAATTCTTCATACTATAAAATAGGTAAGGAGGAATTAAAATGTTTGGATGTTGTAATAATAGACAAAACATGTTTGATATGAATATGAATCAACCAATGATGGAGGGACAAGTAATTGAACCAACTATAAATAAATGTATTGAAAAGGAATTCTATCATGAGGTACCACATGTTTGTCCAATACATACACATGTTATAAATAAACATATCTATAAACATACTTATACTCCACAATATACATGTTCAGAAGAATGTCAAAACATGAATATAGATTGTGGCAAATGCTCTAACTTTATGTAAGAAAGATTTATTCTTTCTTTTTTATTTGATTATTTAATCTTGAAGTTTCAAATTGAAACCTCAAGTTACAATGATATTTTGTGGTTACAAAATGTTACATCAAAGGTAATTTGAAATTAAAATAATTAATTAAAAAAATAATATATTAATTGACATGCGAATAAACGTTCGTTATAATCGTATTAGCAGGTAAATAGAATGGAGGCTAATGTGAATAACATAATTACTAAAGATGAAGTTGTAATAGAAGATTTAATATATGAAGTTAGAGGAAAACAAGTAATGTTAGATTCAGATCTGGCTAAACTTTATAAATGTGCCAATGGAACTAAAACTCTTAACTTAGCAGTAAAAAGACACATAAATAGATTTCCAGAAAGATTTATGTTTAGATTAACTAAAGAAGAGTATTATGAAATTCTAAGGTTTCAATCTGAAACCTTAGAATTAGAACAAGGAAAATATTCTAAATATTTACCATATGTTTTTACAGAACAAGGTGTTGCTATGCTTGCAACAGTATTAAAAACAGAAGTGGCAGAAGAAATAAGTATTAAAATAATGGATGCATTTGTAGCTTTAAAGCATTATATTAGTGATAATTTAATAGAACAAAAATTTGTAAACAAACAAGTTCTAAAAAATACTGAAGATATTAAATTGTTAAAAGAATCATTTCAAAAATTTGAAGAAAAAAGAAAGATTAATGAAATATATTTTGATGGTCAAATATATGATGCTTATTCTAAAATACAATATATATTTAAAAGTGCTACTAAAAAATTAATAATTATAGATGCGTATGCTGATAATACAATACTTGATATTATTAAAAGATTAGATATTGAAGTAACTATTATAACTAAAAAAGATAATCTTTTAACTAATCAAGATATAGAAAAATATAATAAACAATATCATAATT
>CAZFGE010000036.1:0-9050 GCA_964518415.1 uncultured Muribaculaceae bacterium | reverse complement strand
AAGTATATTACCTATTTTAACACCTTTGTCAAGTGTGATATAAAAATTTTGATATAAATATTTATATCTTTCTCTAAATCTTTTAAATTCAATACTTGTTCCAATATGTTTAAATAAGTTTATTAAATCATTATCATACTTCTTTGATATATATACAACATCATTATTATTATTGTCTTTAAAGCTTAATTTATCATATTCTTTTGTTCTAATTAATCTTAAATCACCTTCTGTGTGATAATTATATATAACTTGTTTTTCAAAATCTTTTTTTGTTGCTTTGTCTTCAAAAAAAGTAATTACTTTATCTAAATCATCTTCTTTAACGACAGTTCTTACTTCGTATTCCATATAAACACCTACCTTATATAAATTATACATCACAATTGAAAAAAATTAAACATTAAGGTATAATTTATTTATGAGAACGATTATAAATAATAAAAAAACAGAGATAATAATCAATAAATCTAGATTTATATCACTTGCATATAAGATAAATTCTATTGATGAGGTTGATATATATCTAAATCAAGTAAAAGAAAAATATACGGATGCCACTCACTACTGTTATGCATATATTTGTGATTCATATAAAAAATGTAGTGACGATAAAGAACCAAGTGGTACTGCAGGACTACCTATTTTAAATGTAATAGATAAAAATAACCTAAACAATGTACTAATAGTTGTTGTAAGATATTTTGGAGGTATCAAACTAGGAGCAGGAGGGCTTGTTAGAGCATATACAAATAGCGCTGTAGAAGCTTTAAAAGACAACATTACCGATATTAAAAAAGGACTTATTTTAGAACTTAGATTTTCATATGATAAAGTTAAAATAATAGATAATTACTTTAAAGATAAAATTATCAATAAATACTTTGATGAAGATATTATGTATATTGTTAAAATATCTTATGATGAATATGAACTTATCAAAGATAAACTTATTAATTTAAATGTTAAAGTATTAGAAGAAAATATAATAATATAAAATCAGGAATAATATTCCTGATTTTTTGTGTAAAAATAATGTCGATTAATTATATAATTTATATTGTTTTTTAAAATTGTATAATATATTATCACCAATTTAAATAATCTACTAAGCAAATTCTTTAAATTCAAATATAAATTTATTCCAAATTTAAAAAATTGCCATTTGCTACACGCTATAATATAATTTAAAATTATCTCGACACGTCAATTTATTGTTGTGCTCCAATCTATATAATTATAGAAAGGAGTGATAAGTATGAAGCATAATGAAAAATTCTTACATACTGAAGTAATCATTCTTCTATTAATAATTATTATTCTATTTGTTAAATAATATTAAAAAATAAAAGAACACAACATATTAGATAACTAATAGTTGTGTTCTGACCACAAATCGGAGCACACGTAAATTCTCGTGTCTCTAATATGATTATATTTTATTTTTTTATATATGTCAATTAATATGATTTGGCAAATTTTACAACATGTCTAGCTTCTTCACCACAGTAAATGCATTTCTCACCTTTTTCAGGTTCTTTATCAGTTATACATCTACTAGTTGCAGTTGTATCTTCTTTAATTTTTAACTCACAATCAGTTTTACCACACCAAGGTGCTTCAATAAATCCACCAACGCTCTCTAACTTATCTTTAAATTCATCATAAGTAGTAACTCTTGTTGTATGTTCATCTAAGTATTCTTGAGCTTTTTCATACATTTCATTATGCATTATATTTAATAGTCCATTAATAATTTCAGGTAGATTTTTATCTAACTTAATTGTAACTTTTTGATTGTCATTACGTTTAACAGCAACACATACACCAGCATCTATATCTTTAGGTCCAACTTCAATTCTAACAGGAATTCCTCTAACTTCTGCTTCGCTAAATTTATATCCTGGTGATTTATCAGAGTCATCTATATCTACTCTTAAACCAGCATTAGAAAGCATTTCTTTAATTTCATAAGCTTTCTCTAATACTTTATTTTCGTTTTGTCTAATTGGAATGATTCTTACTTGAATAGGCGCAACTCTTGGAGGTAATACTAATCCATTATCATCTCCATGTACCATTATAATAGCACCAAGTAGTCTTGTAGATACTCCCCAAGATGTTTGATATACATATTTTTGAGTATTATCTTTATCTAAGAATTTCATATCAAATGCTTTAGCAAATCCTTGACCAAAATAGTGACTTGTTCCAGATTGTAATGCTTTACCATCTTTCATAAGAGTCTCTATTGTATAAGTAGATTCAGCTCCAGCAAATTTTTCTTTTTCTGTTTTAATACCAGTAACCATTGGAATAGCTAGTAAATTAGCACATGTTTTTTTATAAATATCAAGCATTCTTAAAGTTTCTTCTACTGCTTCATCGCGTGTTGCATGAACAGTGTGACCTTCTTGCCATAAGAATTCAGAACCTCTTAAGAATGGACGAGTTGTTTTTTCCCATCTAACAACACTACACCATTGATTATATAATTTTGGTAAATCTCTATAAGATTTAACTATTTTTGCATAATGTTCACAGAATAATGTTTCACTTGTTGGTCTAATTACACATGGATCTTCTAATTCATTATATCCACCCTTAGTTACAACAGCACATTCAGGTGCGAATCCTTTAACATGATCTTTTTCTTTATTAAGTAAACTCTCAGGTATAAGCATTGGCATATATACATTAGTATGTCCAGTTTCTTTAAATTTCTTATCCATATAGCTTTGAATATTCTCCCAAATAGCATATCCATATGGTCTATATATGATAAATCCTTTAACAGAAGAATAATCCATTAATTCAGCTTTTAAGCATACATCAGTATACCATTTAGCAAAATCATCACTTTGTCTAGTTATTGCATCGTTTTTCATAAATATCACCTTCAATAATTATATCAAAAAAATAAAAAAAATGATATATATAATACCATTTTATAAAAAATAAATAATTAAAGTAACAAGTATTCCTGTTATAATACCAGCTATTACTTCTTTTAACTCATGTCCTAAATTAATATTTAATTTCATATTAAACTTTTCATTTAAAAGTTTTGCATGCATTCCACTCTCATATCTTACATGTGATGCATCATAACAAGTAATAAGTCCTAATACTAAAGCGATTGCAAAAGAACTAGAATCTATTCCTTCAACAAGGCCAATTATTGTAACTAAACTAGATACAAAACAAGAATGAGTAGAAGGCATTCCTCCACTACTAGTAATTAAACTTAAAGTTATCTCTTTTTTCTTTAATATAGCAACAAATATCTTAAGTAATTGACAAACTGCTAAAGAAACTAAAGGACATATTAAAAATATATATTTCATTTGATCAACTCACCTTATTTATATTCTTTAATAATTTCTTACTTTTTAGATAAAGCCCTGTATATCTATCATAGTAATCATCTAAAAAGTTAGAAATCTCTAATATAGATTTGTTAGATATATCTAAGCTTGATATCTTAGAAATATCTACGTAATAAAACATTCTAATTAATTTTATAGTTTTATCACTTACAATTAAATCATCTCTTAAACAATTATTACAAATATAACCACCACGAGATGATGAAAGTGTTGCTATTGAAGTTTTAGAACCGCATATAGCACATTCATCAATTATAGGCATAACACCTAAATACTCTAAATATTTAAGCTCTAATATATTTGTAATTATTACTGGAGAAAAATTCTCATTTATCTTAATTAAAGCAGATAATAATATATTAAACACATTACTATCAACATTATGTTTCATAACTTGACTAGCCAAATCAACAATATATGTTGCATAACTAATTTTAACAATATCTTTTTTTATATTTTTAAAGTCATTTATTATATCAACACCAGTTAAAATAGATAACTTTTCTTCTTTTTTAGATATATAAAACTTACCATAAGTAATTTTTGTTGTACCAACTCTTAAATTACTTTTTAAGCCTTTTGCTCCTTTAGCCATACAACCTATTATTCCAGTAGGTGTTAATATATTTATAATTTTAGAAGTCTCACTATATGAGACTTCACTAACTACAATACCTTCTATTACATCTTTCATTAATCCATTAACTCAAATCTATATTTTTGTGAAACATCAGGATATTTAACGTGATCTACTTCTGATAAAAACATACTAAGTGGTCTTGCATAAATACCATCTTTATGTCCACTTTTATCAGTTACCTCATCACTATTACATACATATATAACTAAATCTTCACCAGTTTCTGTATGTTTAGCAATTGTAATTACGTATGCTTTAAATCCTTTAAAATGTTTATATATTTGTCCTGCCTTAACTTCTCTCATAAAACACCTACTTAACTAATTTAAATCTCTCTATTCCATCTTCTGTATATGAGTTAAATTTATCTACTGGCATAGTCCATATTAAATGTTTACCATACATTGCTTCATATACAACAACTTCCTCATTAGTAATAGAATCAGTTGCTAAAAATAATACTTTATACTCTCCACCTTTATAGTGTTCATATACTGAACCTAACATAATTAATCTATCCATACTACCTCTTTTTTAATTCTTCTTTATATTTTAAATAATATTCTATTTTACCTGTATTTACAAATAACTCCCATAAAATATCTTTCATTTTTATCACCTATTTTAATAATGTGATAAAATTTATTTTTTATTCAAAATCATTGAAACCAAATTCTTGTAGATATTTTTCTTTATCTCTCCATTTTTTTATTGTCTTAACATAAGTTTCTAAATATACTGGAGCTCCTAAGAATTCTTCTATATCTTTACGAGCACGAATTCCGATTTCTTTAATCATAGAACCTTGTTTACCAATTATAATTCTTTTTAGGGCATCTCTATCAACAATTACATCAACTATTATAAAATATGCTCCTTTATCTTTTTTCATATCAGCAACTACACATGTAATTGAATGAGGTACTTCCTGATCCGTTAGTTCAAATATCTTCTCACGTACTAGTTCTGAGATACTAAATGTAATTGGTTTATTAGTTACATCATTATCTCCATAATATTTAAATTCATCTGTTAAATATTTTTTTATAGTTTTAACAAGTTCTTTGGTATTATTTTTCTTTAAAGCTGATACTGGAACAATTTCAGCAAAATCATATAAATCTTTATATTCATCAATTTTCTTTAAAATCTCTTCATTAGTTATTTTATCTATTTTGTTTATTACTAAGATAACTGGTTTACCTGCTTCTTTTACTTTATCAAGTACAAACATATCACCTCTACCAAGTTTCTCTTTAGCGTCTACTAAGAATAATATAACATCAACATCTCCAGTACTATAATATGCTTGTTTATTTAAAAATTCTCCTAATTTATGATTTGGTTTATGAATACCTGGAGTATCTACAAATACTATTTGTGTATCAGAATCATTATATATACCTTGTATATTATTACGAGTTGTTTGAGGTTTATTAGAAGTGATTGCTACCTTCTTACCAACAATACTATTTAAAAGTGTACTTTTACCTACATTAGGTCTTCCAACTAATCCAACAAATCCACTTCTCATAATAAGTCTCCCTCGTCAAATGGTACTGGACATAAATCTTTTACTTTGTAGATTTTTTCTTCACCTAATTTATTCATTAAAATAATATCTGACTCTTTATCAAAAAATTCAGTTATTACTTGTCTACACATAAAACAACAACTACTGATTTTATCGCTATCTACCATTACATAAAGTTTATCAAAATCACCTTTTTTATATCCTGCTGCAATACTTGATAATATAGCTGTTCTCTCAGCACAAATAGTAGCACCATATGATGCATTTTCTACATTTACTCCACTAAATTCTACTCCATCTTTCATAACGCATATAGCTGACACTCTAAATTTTGAATATGGGCTATATGAATTATTTAATAAATTAGTTAATTTTTCTTTCATAATACCTCCAACATAATTAGTAATTTTGGAACAAACATAATAAGTGCTCCTATAAATGCTGTAATAGAAAATACTAAAGTAGCACTTGATGCTGTATCTTTAGCAATCTTAGCAAGTTCATTTTTTTCCATTGTTTCTAAATCAACTACAGCTTCTATTGCCGTATTAATTAGTTCACTTCCAATAACTAGTCCAATTACAAGTGTCATAAACAACCATTCAACACTTGATATTTGAAATACATATCCAGCAATAATAGCTAGAATCATACAAGGAATAATAATAAACATATTGTGCTCATTAAATGTAGCATATACTATTCCATCTATTGCATGAAAAAAACTCTTTTTATATCTTTCTAGTTTTGTTCCTTTATCTTTATTTCTCAATACCTGCTTCATTTAATATCATCTCCTGACGAGCAAACATAACTTTTTCGTCTTCTTTTTCCATATGATCATATCCTAGTAAGTGAAGTAATCCATGTACACTTAAGAAGCAAATTTCACGTTTTAATGAATGACCATATTCTTTAGCTTGTTCTTTTGCTTTATCTATTGAAATATAAATATCACCTAGTAATCTAAAATCTTCATAGTCTATATCATGCTCATCTTCTAAAGCAAAGCTTATTACATCTGTTGGTCTATCAATACCTCTATATTCTTTGTTCATTTTATGAATAAACTCATTATCGACTATAATTACATTAAAGTTAACTACACCTAATTTTTCTATTTCAATAGCTTTTTTTAAAACCATTTCTACATCTTTTAATTCTTCTATTTTTTCATTTGTTTCATTAAAAATTTCAAACATTTATAACTACCCCCAATACATTTAATATATATAAAACTATTATAATTAATAAAATTGTAACTAACATATTATAAAAAATACTATTTTTTAAGAAGTGTGGTAATTTTTCTTTTAAATTATGAAGTAATCTATAAATTAAATAACCAAATAAACCACCAATAACATTTAATAAAATATCATCTACATCAAATACTCTACCTATAATTAACTGAGTAATTTCAATTGTAGAAGATGTAAGTAAACTTAAGAATAATACATATCTTTTTTTATCAAGCTTTAAAAAATATGAAATAAAGAATCCATAAGGCATAAACATTATCATATTACCAAATACATTCTTTATAAAGCTTGGTGAAAATAATTGATATCTAAATATTTCTTTAAATGGTATAAAGTTTGATGTTGACCAAGAAACATCTTGGAATGTTACAACATAGAATAAACTAATTATATATACCATAAAACCTAACTTTAACATTTCTTCATAATATACAAATTTTTCTTTATATTTTATTAAATAAGCAATTCTAAGCGATGATAAAATAATTGTAATTATTAATACCATTGGCCAAATATTTGCTAAAATATTTTTTAATGTAATATCAAACATATGTCACCTAAATTCTAAGGAGCTATTTCACTATACTCTGTAATATTCTCTACAACACTTATGAATAACTCTAGTACTATTTTACTATTATTTTCGTGAACTTTCAATTTTTTTACATCATTTATGTATTCTTTTTCTCCTAAATTTTTATTTATCTTATTTTTTACAACTTTAATAGCTTCTTTTTCTGCTTCTTTTTTAGTTAACTTTTTACTTATTTTATTAGTCTCATATTGAGTTTCATATGCTAAATAAATTGGAAATATATCATTTCTTATAAGTACTTTATCTTTTCTAGATGAATTTTTAAAATGTTTAAATGATAAATCATAATATTTATTAAATAGTCTAAGTGTTAGATTATTTTTTATTTTACCAGTTAAACTTACATCTTCTATTTTAAGTGGATATTCAATCATTACTTTATACCATACCTCACCATAAATAGATCCTTCTGCACTGATATATTTTTTAGTCTCATCATAAAGTTTTAAGTCACCTGTTACAATAACATCTCCTTTTCTTACAAAGTCAAATTTATTTTTTATTATTTCTCCAGACTTTATATCAAAGCTTCTTATAATAGCATCTTTCTTAGCAACTATATTTCTAATTGGAGGATTTGAACTATCTTTTTTTATAATTCTCTCTTCTACTCTAACTATGTATTTAACTCCATCACTTTTTATCTCTAACCATTCTATTTCATCTTTATACTTATTAAGTATTTTTTTCTTTATAATATCTAGAGTTTTATAGTCTTTCTTAAAGTGATATTTCTCTATCCCATTATTTTTAAGTTCTCTTAATATATTATCTCTTAATTCTTTATTATTATGTACAACTGTTATATCAAATATAGTATTAGAAAGCATTATTAAAATACCTATAGAAATTATTATAGATATGATTAAATAAATATTTTGTTTTAATATATATTTTATTTTATCTAAACCATAATAATCTATTATTTCAATATCATACATTGCTTTTATGTAATCTAAATTATCAAAATCATCTTTCTTAATTCTAAGTATTATCAAATTATATTTAACATATTTTATTTTATAAATATCAATGTTTTTATCTTTTAATTTTTTTATGATTTTTTCTACATTTCTTCCTTTAACTTTTATATCAATTAAATTTAAAAACATTTGAATCACCTAAATTCTATTTTTTTAAAATTACCTTTTATTAATACTTCATCATGAGTTAGTTTAGTTATCTTTAAATCATCACCACTTATATCCAAAATACCTTCTTTATATTTAATTACTATTCTATTATTAGTTACTGTATCAAGGTCTACATAGTTTACTATATCTAATTTATTATTAATGTACTTCATGTTAAAATCAGTCTCAAACAAGTATGATCTAAAGTCCATATTATCACCTATATAAGTTTATTTTTAAATATATAAAAATATTAAAAAAACTCTAATTTTAAAAATTAGAGTTTAAAATATAACAGATTTTTATAATTGACTTTATGAATTAATCAAATTGATTATTTTTTTATTATTCAATTTAGTAAATTAATCATTTGCTTTATTATTTTATTTGTTTTAATATGTCATTGACACATTTTATTATTGTTAATATAGGCTCGTTATCCAAAGGAGTGATATGTATGATAAAAAATGAGAAAATTTTGTATACTGAAGTTATCA
>CAZFGE010000035.1:0-9340 GCA_964518415.1 uncultured Muribaculaceae bacterium | reverse complement strand
TTTTATTGATATGCCAAAGTATAAAATTATTATTAGTGATTATTTAAATAGTGGATTTAAAAATTTAGATAAATTAAAAAAATTAGGAAGAAACAATAATATAATGCATTATTTAAATAGATATAAGGAAGTTTTTCCTAATAGAACAAATGAGATAGATTATGTAATAGATAATTATGATTCATTATATGAAATGTATAGACTTAAGAAAGACAATTATATGTATATTAAGATAATTAATGAATGTATTTCAGGAGAAAAAGATGCGTTAAAAAAATTAAGACATTTAGGTTCGAAAGAAAGCGTATTACATTATTTAAAAAATTATTTGATATTATATCCTGATAAAGTGAATGAAATAAGTGAATTAAAGGAAAGATTGTATAATCCATCATATAAGGTTACTCCTAAATATATAATGGCGATAAATAATTATTTAAATGGTGTTTCAAAAAACTTTCTTGAAATATATTTATTAGGTGATAAGTCTAAAATTTTAAGATGTTTAAGACAATATATTAATAGATTTCCTGAAAATGCAGAAAAAGTAAATTATATTATAGATAATATAGATGGCTTTATGACTTTTAAGTCAAGTGAAGATGAGTTAAAAAGAATATTTGAAGTTAAATTAAAAAATAAAGCTATAGCATATATGCAAGTCATTAATGAGGTTTTATTTATTAGTGAAGAAGAAGCATTGCACGTTTTGGTTACCAAAAATATAAGTGCAGATTTATTTGGTAAATATGTAAAATCATTTAAGGATTCTTTTCCACTTCAAGTTGATGAAATTAAAAAATTAAATAATATATATAAAGCACTAAATGAAAAGCAGTCAAATAGACAAACGGGTTATATAAATACTACGCTTCTTTATAAATCTAATGCAGATGTTGTGAATAATGAATTAGAACAATTAAATGAGTTAATTAAAAGTGACCTATCAATTGAAGAATATTGTTCAAAAACAGGAAATTCTATTTCTTCTATTAGACTAATTTGTGATAAATACAGAGAAACTAACGAAGATGCTATTAATAATATTTTAACTAAAGATACAACAGAATTTAAAAATTATATAAAAGAAATTGGAAAAAGTATTTTACTTGATGATAAATTTGATAGATTAGATTATTATCAATTAACGCATTTAAAATATGAGAATTTTAGAGATATATTATATGAAGAATTACCAAAAGAAACTGTTATGAAAATTTTAAGAAAATGTTCTAAAATATTTAAATCTGTTACTATTCCTATTAATAAAGAAAATGAACTTGAAATTGTAAATACATTTAATGGAAGAGTTATTTCTAAAGAAGAAAAAATAAAAATATTTGATTTCTTAGAGGAAAATGATATACCTATTGATTTATATAGAATTGCTTTAAAAAGATATGCATATGGTGAATTAGATTTAGGTAGACAAAAAAGAAAATAACATTTTTCTTTTTTTCTTTTGCTTTTTTTTATGTTTTGTTATATAATATACATCCATTAGGGGGTTGAATATGTTTAAAGGTTATAATTATGATGTGATAACAGATTATATTGATGGAAAAACACTTGATTTTACAAATATAAGAATGATAGGTAATAAAAGAGAAATAGAAGTTGCTTTAAACAAATATGCTTCAATTTATCCAAATAGAAAAAGTGATATAGAAAATTTATTAAATAATTTAGATGATCTTTTAAGCTCAACAAAAAAAGTTCCTATGTATGTATATACAATAGATGAATATTTTGAAGGAAAAATTGATTTTAGATGTGTACGTTTATTAGGCACTAAAAAGCAAGTAATAACTTTATTAGAAAAATATAAGAATTATAATCCAAGTAGAACTAGTGACGTTGATAATATAATTAATAATATAGATGAGTATTTTGTTTCATCTAGAATATTACCAAGATACGTAAATAAAATAAATTCATATTTGAATAATGAAATCGATTTTAAAGAGTTAAAAAATTCATTTGAAACAAAAAAGCTAATGCTTGAATATTTAACAAAATATAAGAATAGATATCCTGATAAAGCAAGTAGAATAGATATTATAATAAATAATATAGATGAATTAATTAATGATTGTAAAGAAGTTCCTTTATATCAAAAAATAATAACAGATTATATTGATGGAATAATATCTTTTGATGAAGTTATGAATTTAGGATCAATTGCTTATATAAAAAATAGATTAAAAAAATATGCTGAACTTTATCCATCAAAAGAAGATGAAATAGAAGAGATGTTTATAGAACTAGATAAACATTATAAAACGAATACTAAAATAATTGATTATGATTTGATAATAACACGTTATATAAATGGCTTTATATCAAATGATGAAATTAATAGATTATATACTAAAGATAAATTTATTTTAAAATTAAAAAAATATATATTAAAACATCCTGAAAATAAAGGATATGTTTTAAGTATAATAAATAATATAGATAATATATTTCAACATGAAAGTAGGGAGAATAATATGAATGAACAAAAAGAAGTAAAACAAGTAGGTGGAAGAGCTAAAAAAAATAATGATTTAATTAATGATGTCTTATATAGCTCTTTATCAATAGAAGAATATTGTTCTAATACCGGAGCATCTGTGAATAAAATTAAGAATATATGCATTAAATATACAAAATCAGATGATCTAGATAAAGTAAATATTGGAAAAATGTTACTTGAAAGAAGTAGTATTGAATTTTTAAATAAATTAAAAAATGATGTATTAACAGAACTTTTAAAAGAAGATGCAGATATATTTGATTATTTAAATATAACAAGATTAAAACCAAGAGACTTTAGAGAAGCTATGAATGGCTTAATTCCACATGAGATGATTATAGATATTCTAACTCATATAGATTTATATAGAATAGATCCAATCAACAATTTACATACTATAATCAATAAAGATGCAAAAATGAGATCTATAATAACTATTGATGGTAGAGTTGTTACTCAAGAGGAGAAAGAAAAAGTATTTAGTTATTTAGAAGATAATAATTATCCATTATGCTTATTTAATGCAGCACTTAAAAAATATGTGAATGGTAAGTTAATAATAGATAGTAAAACATTTGTGAAAGAATAGAAGGAAGTGTTTATATGAAAAATAAAACATCTAGAAAAAAATTTTTTGATGCTATAACTAATTATATAAATGGGGATATATCAGATTTTTCTGAATTATATATGTTAGGTAATAATAGTGTAATTTTAAACTATTTAAAGGATTATGCTAATGCTTATCCTGAGAGAAGTTATGAAATAAATATACTTATTGATAATTTAGATGAACTTAGATATTCAAAATATGAAAAAGATTCTTTATTAAGAGTTTTAGAAAGTCATTATGATAGATATAATTCTAAATATGTTAAATTTATTCTTGAAATATTAAAGATGGATGAAATAAAAGCAATAAATCATTTTAAAAAGAATGATATAAATGTAAAAACGTTGAAATCTTCATTAGAACAATTCTCTAAATTATTTAAAAATCAAACTAATGAAATTGACTATATTAAAAATGTAATTAATAAATATGAAATTGAATGCTCTAAAGCAAGTAAGAAAACAGATTATATAAACGTATCTTTATTTTATGATCAAACAGATAAAGATTATATAAATAATAGATTTGAAAGTTTATATATAAGTAAACTTTCAATTGAAGAATTTTGCTCTTTAACTGGTGAATCAATAGTTAACACTAAAGTAACAGTTGAAACATATTTGAAAAACGAAAAATATTGTGATAAAGCAAAAGAAATATTGGCTAGAACTTCAAGTAAGGAGTTTTATAATAATATTTTATCTTTAGCTTATGAGATAGATACTAATGAATCTTTTGATGCAATTGATTATTATGGTTTAACTAGATTAAAAAATTCTGATTTTAGAGATATTCTTTCTAATTTAGTTGGGAGAACAGATTTAATAAGAATAGTAAAAAAATTGAATTCAATTGTTAAGATTAGCAATGTTAATAAAACATTCGAACTTAAATCTAAAAAAATAATATCAGGAAGAGAAATAAAATTAGAAGAAAAAGAAATGATTTTTAAATATTTAGAAGATAATAATTTACCAATTGGTTTATATAATGTCGCACTTAAAAAATATTTAAATAATAATTTAAAAATTTTAAAAAAATAGTAGGTGATAAAATGAATGGTCCAAAATATCAATATCAAATAGATAAATATTTAGATAATAATGAAAATGGATTTTATCTTCGTTTGATTGGAAATAAATCATATATAACTTATTTGTTAAATAGATATATTGTTCTTCATCCTGAAAGAAAGAATGATATATCTTATATTCTTGATAATTTTGATTCTATATATTATTCAAAAATGACTAATGAACAATTAAGAATTATTATTAAAATGACTATGAAAGAAAAAGATTCAAACTATTTAAGACATATATATGAATTACTTTATTCTAATGAAAATGATGTTGAAGATATAATAAAAAATAATAGTATTACACCAGTAAAATTTAATGGGCTTTTAAAAAAATTTAAAAGATTTTATCCTAATCAAGATGAAGAAATTGAATATTTAAATTATATTTATGATAAATATATAAAAATAAAAACAATAGATAATTTAGATGCTTTAGTAAATATAAAAGAACTTGGAGAATTTAATGATCAAGAGTTAAACCTTATAGATATATATAATTCTAATTATTGTATTATTGAATATTGCTCTAAATATGATTTAGCTTATGATATTGCTTTAAATATAGTAAATAAGTATAAAAATAGTAGTAATGAAATTTTAAAGCAAATATCTAATGATATCTTATCAAGAGATTCAAGCATTATTCTTGATAAATTAAAAAACTTTGCTAATTATATTGCGCTTAATGATGAATTTGACATATTAGATTATTTAGATATTACGAAGTTATCTTTTAAGGATTTTAAAAAAATAGTTAATCCATTAATATCTAAAGAGGCTTTTAAAATAATTGCAATCAGATTGAAAAAAATTGATTTTTTGGATAAATCAATTAGTAAGTCTTTTGAACTTGAGAGTAAAACAGTAATTGGTGGAAGAGAGATTACTAGAGAAGAAAAAGAAAAAGTGTTTGAGTATATTGAAAATAATAATTATCCTATGGGTGTTTATCAATATGTCCTTAGAAAATATGTAACTAAAGGCTTAGACTTAAATAATGTTTTCGTTAAAAAATAAGGAAATCTTTGTATTTTTCTTATTTTTTTGTTATAATGAATAAGGTGATATCATGGCAAAATATGATGAAAATTCGATTAAAGTATTAGAGGGACTTGAAGCCGTTAGAAAAAGACCTGGTATGTATATTGGTTCTACTGATAAAAGAGGTCTACATCATTTAGTATGGGAAATCGTTGATAATGGTGTCGATGAAGTAATAAATGGTTATGGTAAAAAAATAACTATTACAATACATAAAGACGATAGTATAACTGTAGAAGATGAAGGACGTGGTGTTCCTGTTGGAATGCATTCTAGTGGTATATCTACACCTGAGGTTATATATACTGTCTTACATGCTGGTGGTAAATTCGAAGCCGGTGGATATAAAGTTTCAGGTGGACTACATGGAGTAGGTGCTAGTGTAGTAAACGCATTATCTTCTTGGATGGATGTATATATTAAAAGAGATGGGTATAATCATTATATTCGTTTCGAAGATGGCGGACATACTAAGATACCTTTAAAAAAATTAGAAAAAACAAGTAAAACAGGTACAAGTGTAACATTTAAACCAGATCCTGAGATTTTCTCAACTACAGTGTTTTCTTTCTCAACAATTTGTGAGAGAATGCAAGAATGTGCTTTCTTACTTAAAGGATTAACTATTGAAGTTATTAATGAAAAAGATGATAGAAAAGAGACATATCATTATGAAAATGGATTAGAAGCATTTGTTGAATACTTAAATGAAGATAAAAAAGCTCTTCATAATGTTGTACAGTTTAATGGTTCTAAAGAAGGCATAAATGTAGATATAGCTTTTCAATATACAGATAGCTATTCAGAAAATATTATTTCTTTCGTTAATAATGTTAAGACTAATGATGGTGGTACACATGAAGTTGGATTTAAAACAGCTTTAACTCGTGTATATAACGATTATGCTAAGAATAATGGATACTTAAAAGCAAAAGATAAGAACTTAGAAGGACCTGATACAAGAGAAGGTTTGACTGCAATTATTTCTCTTCAAATACCTGAGTCATTACTTCAATTTGAAGGACAAACAAAAGGAAAACTTGGTACTCCTATAGCTCGTAATGTAGTAGAATCTATAGTATCTGAAAAACTACAATTCTTCTTAGAAGAGAATAATCAAATTGCAACCGATATTCTAAATAAAATGGTTAAATCTAAACAAGTTAGAGAGGCTGCTAGAAAAGCAAGAGATGAGGCTAGAGCTGGTAAAAGTAAAAATAAAAAAGAACAATCATTATCTGATAAACTTGCTCCTGCTCAAATAAAAGATAAAACTAAATGTGAACTTTTCTTAGTCGAAGGAGATTCAGCTGGTGGTTCTGCTAAATTAGGTAGAAATAAAAAATATCAAGCAATACTTCCTTTACGTGGTAAAGTACTTAATACCGAAAAAGCTAGTATGGATGATATTTATAAAAATGAAGAGATAAATACAATGATTCATACAATTGGTGCTGGTGTTGGATCTGACTTTGATATAAAAGATTGTAATTATGATAAAGTTATTATCATGACCGATGCTGATGATGATGGAGCTCATATACAAATACTTCTTATAACATTCTTCTATAGATATATGAAACCATTAATAGAAAATGGTAGACTTTATATCGCAATGCCACCACTATACCAAATAACAAGTGGTAAAGAAGAATACTATGCATGGACAGAAGAAGATAGAAAAGAAATAACTTCATCTATGAAAAAGAGCTATTCAATCTCTAGATATAAAGGACTTGGTGAGATGGATGCTATGCAGTTAAGAGAAACTACAATGGATCCTGAAAAAAGAAGTTTAATTAAAGTATCTATAATAGATGGTGCTTTAGCTGAAAAAAGAGTTAGCGTACTTATGGGTGATAAAGTAGAACCTAGAAAAGAATGGATAGAAGAAAACGTTGACTTTACAATTACTGATAATTATGTTAAATAGAAAGTTAATCTTTCTATTTTTTTTAACATCTTTCGACATAAAACGATTCTTTGTTGTTTTAAAATATATTTGGTGATTTTATGAAGAAATATGCAATAACACTTATTTTATCTATACTTACAGGTATGTTTATGTCAAAAATTATATTTGATCAATATAGCTCAAAAATGGTTTCAAAAGAACAATATAAAGCTTATTTTTTTGAAGTAGGTATCTTTGATAATATAAAAAATTTAAATGATACTATGAAGAAATATAATAGTTATATTTATGTAAAAAAAGATAATAAATATTATGCTTATATTGGAATAACTATTGACAATTATGAAAAAATTCAAAGCTATTTTGACAAGATGGGATATGTTACAAAAGTTAGAGAAATAAATGTATCAGATAAGTTTAAAAGTAGACTAAAAGAATATGATTTAAAATTAAAAAATACAGATAACACACTTGATATAAAAAATATAATGAGTGATATTTTAAAGTGCTTTGAGGAGGTATCTAATGATAAAGATTAAGGATTTACCACTTTTAGATAGACCAATTGAAAGACTAATAAATAAAGGAGTAGAGTCATTATCAAATGAAGAATTGTTAGCTATTATTTTAAGAACAGGTACTAAAGAAAAATCAGCTAAAGATTTAGCTGCTCAGCTTATTAGTAAATATAGGTCGGTAAAAGAATTATCTAATGTATCTTTTGAACAATTATCTAGTGTTAGTGGAATTGGTAGATCCAAAGCTTCTATTTTAATGTCTTGCTTTGAACTTTCTAAAAGAATAAATATGAGTGTCGATAGTTTGATAAATATTAAAGCAAATAATCCTGATATTATTTTTGAATATTATAAAGATTTATTAAAAGATAAAAATCAAGAGTATTTTTATGCTATATATTTAAATACTAAAAATAGAATTATAAAAGATAAACTTCTTTTTATTGGAACAATTAATTATAGTGTTGTTCATCCAAGAGAAGTATTTAAAGAAGCTTATCTTGCAGGAGCAAGTTCAATAATTCTTATTCATAATCATCCAACCGGAAATATTTTTCCGAGTTCTAATGATATAGATACTACAAAAAAATTAAAAGAAATAGGTGATATCATGGGTGTTAAAGTTGTTGATCATATTATTATTGGTAAAGATAAATATTATAGTTTTTATCAAAATAAAGATTTATGAAAAAATATTATATTTTATTAATAGGATTATTAATTAGTATTTTATTTATATTTTTCTTTATCTTAAAAGTTGATAGAAAACTTACTCATGTAGAAATACTTATTAAAGAACCGATTTTATATGTTGAGAAAATTGTTGAAGTTCCATTTAATTATATAAGTAATAAACTAAATATTTTAAAAAGTAAAAATAGATTAGTTGAGGATATAAAAAAATACAAAAAAATAGAATCAGAAAACAATTATTTAAAAGCTTTAGTTAATGATAAAAATCAAAAAATAGAAGAATTGAGTAATCTAGTTAATATAAATATTGGTGACGACTATAGAATTGTAAATGCTAATATTATAGTTAGGAATGTTGGTTTTTGGTACCAGACTTTAACTCTTGATAAAGGGTATAAAGATGGTATTTTAAAAAATAGCATGGTAATTAATAGTAGCGGTTTAATAGGTATAATTGATAAAGTGACCAAACATACAAGCATTGTTAAAATGCTTACAAGTGTATCTGATAACTATAAAGTAGGTGTTTTAATTAATAATGGTGAGGATTCATTTTATGGAATATTATCAGATTTTAAAGATGGAATGTTTGTCGTTAGGGGTATATCATATAATAAGGAAATAAAAAAAGATGCATTAGTAACTACATCAGGACTTGATAATAATTTTATAAGTGGCATTAAAATTGGAAAAGTTAAAAGGGTAGATAAGGATGATTTGGATTTAGAACAGATAGTATATGTTGATGTAGCTGTTGACTTTAATAAAATGAATTATGTATCAGTGGTGGTAAAATGATTTTTATATCATTTGTAATAGATGCTATATTATCTTTATTAATTGATAATTTTATACCGCTTACTATAGTTTCAACAATTGCTTTTTTATCATATTATAAAAATGATGATGTTATTTTAAAAGAAATATTAATTGTTGGTATTTTATATGATGTTGTGTA
>CAZFGE010000034.1:0-10131 GCA_964518415.1 uncultured Muribaculaceae bacterium | reverse complement strand
TTGGAACTAAAGAATATAATTCTCTTACCATATATTTAAATCATTATTTTGATATTAAAAAAGTAATGGTTGTTAGTAAGAATGTATTCATACCAAAACCAAGAATAGATAGTATGGTGTTAGAATTTAATAAGAAGAAAAAAAGACAAGATATTAAAAATCCAAGTTTATTTTTTAAATTAGTTAGAGATAGTTTTACTCAAAAGAGAAAAACTCTAAGAAATAATTTAAAAGGATATGATTTAGACAAAATAGAAGAAGTTTTAAAGAAATATAACATGGATTTAAGTGTTAGAGCAGAACAAATAAGTTCTGATATATTTATTGATATAGCAAATAGTTTGGAGGAATAAATTGTGGGTGAAATGATACAAAGAAAGTTTAGAGAAATGCTTGATAGTGTAAGTAATGCAAGTGATGAATTTGTAAATAAATACTTTTCAAATGATAGTGTTGATCTAGATATAGATGTTAGTGATGATACTGAAGAGTTAACTGATGATGATGTTGAGACTATTAAAGGTGAGACAGATGATTGGTTTGATTATAAAGGAAATATTATAAGTGATACAGAAGAATTAGAAAATGATGTTGAAAAGATAGATGAATCTATTAAAGAGGAAGAATCTTTTAATGAAAAAGCAAAAGAAGATGTAATTGATACAAATAATGAAGAAATTACAATTGATAGTAATGAAAATGAGTTAGATGAAACTACTTCAAATGATGAAATTGAATCTGAATTAAAGGATAATGTTGATACATCAGCAATTGAGGAAGAAATTAAAGAGTCTTCTTTAGATGATTTAAATTTAAATTATGACTATGATAATATGAAAGTGGAAGAAGAAATCAAAGAAGAACATGTTCAAAATGAAGAAACTGATAATGATGAATCTAATACTGAAATTTCTAGTGAAGAAGTGGAAACTGTAAAAGATACACAATATAAGAAATTATCAGGTGATGAGTTAATTGACTTATTAAATAAAATAGATAACGGTGAAGATTTCTTTAAAGAAATAGAGGTATAGTAATGATTAATAATGATTGGGATAATGTTTTAAAAGATGAATATAATAAAGAGTATTTTAAAGATTTAATGAGTTTTGTTGATGATGAATATAATAATAAAACGGTATATCCTAAATATTCTAATATTTTTAATGCTTTAAAACATACTGGTTATAATGATGTTTTAGTAGTTATATTAGGCCAAGATCCCTATCATGGTGAAGGGGAAGCACATGGGCTTTCTTTTTCTGTATTAGAAGGAGTTAAAATGCCTCCATCATTAAGAAATATCTTTAAAGAGTTAAAAAGTGACTTAGATATTGATAGAACAAAAACTGATTTAACTGATTGGGCTGATCAAGGAGTTCTATTATTAAATAGTATTTTAACTGTTTTAAAAGATACACCTTTGTCTCATAAAAATAAAGGATGGGAAGTATTTACTGATAAAATAATTGAAAAATTAGGTGAAAGAGAAAAACCAATGGTATTTATTTTATGGGGAAGTTATGCAAGAAGTAAGAAAGAATTAATAAAAAATAGAAAACATTTAATTATAGAGAGTGCTCATCCGTCTCCTCTATCAGCAAGAAGAGGATTCTTTGGAAGTAAAGCTTTCTCCCGTACAAATGAGTTTTTAAAAGAAAATGGTTATAAAGAGATTAAGTGGTAAATAAAAGGTAGAATAAATTACCTTTTTTTGATATACTTAATTATAGAGTAAAACGAGGTGATTGTATGAATGGTGCATATGATTTTTTAATGAAAGAAGTTCAAATAAAGTATGGAGATACAGTAGTTGCTGCTGTAAGTGGAGGACCAGATTCTATGGCTTTACTTCACATGTTATCTAGAATAAAAAAAGCAATTGATATAGAGGTAGTGTGTGCTCATGTAAACCATAATACTGGTAGACCTGGTCAATTAGAAGAACAAAACTATGTTGAGTCATTTTGCCGTAATAATAACATTATATTTGAAGGAATGGTTATTGAAGAATATGGTGATGATAACTTTGAAAACGAAGCTAGAACTAAGAGATATAACTATTTTGAACAAGTAGTAAAAGAATATAATGCTAAATACTTACTAACTGCTCATCATGGAGACGATTTAATTGAAACAATATTAATGAGATTAACAAGAGGATCTACATTAAGAGGATATAGTGGATTTTCAAAAATAGTAGATAGAGGTTTTTATAAAATTTTAAGACCATTTATTGAAGTAACAAAGCAAGAATTAATAGATTATAATAAAAAGAACAAGATTCATTATTTTATAGATGAAACTAACTTAGAAGATATTCATACAAGAAATAGATTTAGAAAATATATTTTACCTGAACTTAAAAAAGAAGACTTTAATGTACATAAAAAATTCTATAAATTCTCAACTATTTTACTTGAATATAATAATTATATAGATAAACAAGTTAAAGCTGTTATTCCAAAAGTATATCCTCAAAATGTACTTAATATTGAAGAATTCCTTAAACTAGAGCATGTAATAGCTATGAAGGTTATATACTATATATTAGAAAACAT
Organism: uncultured Muribaculaceae bacterium; assembly: GCA_964518415.1. Classification (GTDB taxonomy): domain Bacteria; phylum Bacillota_I; class Bacilli_A; order RF39; family UBA660; genus CAJOJO01. The sequence goes on along the minus strand of CAZFGE010000034.1, from coordinate 7,570 downwards.
TTATCAAGATGATTTAATGCTTATTACTGATAATCATGCAGAATTAATATATAATTTAATTACTTCTAAAAAACCTAATGCTTATATTTATTTGCCTAATAATTTAAAGGCTGTAAGAAACTATAATATGTTAGAGTTCGTAAGTGAACCTATATCTAATAAAGAATATGAAATAGAAGTAATTAACTATATAAATCTTCCTAATGGTAAGAATATTGAAGTTTTAAATAAATCAGATCAAACAGATAACTTTATATGTAGATTATCAAGTGAAGATGTTAAATTCCCACTACGCGTTAGAACTCGCCAAGATGGTGATAGAATGCAAGTAAAAGGTATGCTTGGTAGTAAAAAAATAAATGATATATTTATTGATAAAAAAATTTCTATTCAAGAACGTAATATGTGGCCAGTAGTAGTTGATTCAAACAACACAATAGTTTGGCTACCTGGACTAAAAAAATCAAAATTTGATAAAACAAAATCAGAAAACTATGATATAATACTTAGGTACTATTAAGAAAGGAGATTACTATGAAGAAAAATCAAACTAAGAAAACAATATTCTCATATGTATCTTTAGGTATATTTATATGTGCTGTCTTATTTTTCATGAATTTGACAGGTGTTAAAGTAAATAAACTAACATATAATAATTTTTATAAACAACTAGATAAGGTAACAGAACTATCACTTACTCCAAGTAGTAATGGAGGAGTATATGAAATAACCGGTAAATTAAAAGGATATGAAAAGAATGAATCATTCTATTTAAAAGCACCTTTATCAGAAGAAGTTATTTCAGATATATTAGATTCAGCTAAAGAAAATAACTTTAAAGTAACTACTAATTCAGATCCAGCATCAAGTACAATATTCTTGTTTATAATGAATGTACTTCCACTTGTATTAATAGTTGGACTTAGTATTTATTTCCTATCTAAACAAATGGGTAGTGCAAATAAATCAATGGATTTTGGAAAAAGTAGAGCTCGTTTAAGTGAAGATACTAAAAAAGTTACATTTAAAGAAGTAGCAGGATTAGATGAAGAAAAAGAAGAAGTTCAAGAATTAATAGACTTCTTAAAAAATCCTAAAAAATTCACAGCTATGGGTGCTAGAATTCCAAAAGGTGTTTTACTTCAAGGTCCTCCAGGAACTGGTAAAACATTACTTGCTAAAGCTGTTGCAGGTGAAGCTAATGTACCATTTTACTTTATAAGTGGTTCTGACTTTGTTGAACTATTTGTAGGTGTTGGTGCATCAAGAGTTAGAGATATGTTTAAACAAGCAAAACATAATGCTCCATGTTTAATATTTATAGATGAGATAGATGCTGTAGGTAGACAACGTGGTGCTGGTTTAGGTGGAGGCCACGATGAACGTGAACAAACACTTAACCAATTATTAACTGAAATGGATGGATTTGGAGCTAATGAAGGTATAATCATTATTGCTGCAACAAATAGACCAGATGTACTTGATCCAGCACTTCTTAGACCAGGTAGATTTGATAGACAAATTACAGTTAACTTACCTGATAAAAAAGGTAGAGAAGAAATATTAAACGTACATGCTAAAGGTAAAATATTTAGTAAAGGTGTTAAATTAAGTAATATTGCAGAGCGTACTATTGGATTTAGTGGTGCTGATTTGGAAAACTTACTTAATGAAGCTGCACTTTTAGCTGTTAGACGTAATAAAAAAGCAATTACAATGGCTGAGATAGATGAGGCACATGATAGAGTATTAATGGGACCTGCTAAAGTATCACATAAATATACAGAACAAGAAAAAAGAACAGTTGCATACCATGAAGCTGGACATGCTGTTGTAGGTTTAAAACTAGAAGGCGCTAATGATGTTCAAAAAATAACAATTGTTCCTCGTGGACAAGCTGGTGGATATAACTTAATGCTTCCAAAAGAAGAGACTTATCTATCAACTAAAACTGAATTACTTGAATCAATCAGTGGTTTATTAGGTGGTCGTGTAGCTGAGGAAATAGAGTTCGGTGAAATTACTACAGGAGCTCATAATGACTTTGAAAAAGCTACAAAAATAGCTCGTGCTATGGTTACTGAATATGGTATGAGTGATTTAGGACCTGTTCAATTTGAACAACAAGAAGGTAGCGTATTCTTAGGAAGAGATTATAATAAATCTAGAAACTTCTCTAGCCAAGTAGCATTTGAAATAGACCAAGAACAAAGAAAAATCATCAATGAATGTTATGAAAAAACTAAAAAAATAATTTCTGAAAATAGAGATTTATTAAAACTTATAGCTGAAGCATTACTTCAAAAAGAAACAATTACTAAAGAAGAAATTGATTATTTAGTTAAAAATGGAACATTACCTGATGAAGATAAAGAAGTAGATGCATCTGATTTTGAAGAATTAAGCATTAATGACTTAGATTTAGAAGAGTTAAGAGAATTTGCTTTAGAAAAAGGTATTGAAAATGCTAATGAACTTGAAAAAGAAGAATTAATTAAATTATTAAGTGAATAAATAAGACGATTTCAATTTAGGAAAACTTCAAATTTTTGAAGTTTTTTTGTATAAAAAAAGGAAATTGAATTATTTTATCGTATGATATTTATAGAGGACAACTAATCATTAGGATTATTCCTTGCTTACTTATTTTTTTAAGAAAGTGAGGTGGCGATATGACTAAAAGAGAAAGCACGCTTTACTTTATAATCATTCTCCTTATACTCATTATATTTGTACTTTTGTGTAAATAGATTGATATAAAAAATAATCCTAGTGCCACAGGGGGTCACTAGGATTTTCTTGAATCAAAAGCAAGGAATACCTAAACCTATTAGGCGTCCTCAAATTTATTATATGCTAGTATTATAAAATAGTCAATTTGTTACAAAAAAGTTCCCAGTGAAATTAATCACTGGGAGTGTAGTGTAAAAAATAAGGAGTACCAATATAAAAAATGGATTACCCTCAATTACATTATATATTTTTATTTTCTAAAAGTCAACTTCATATTAATTATTTTTTACTTTTTGTAAAGTTTGATTAATTATATTAGTATCAACATTATTAGTTTGATACCATCCACACTTTTTCATTTCATTGTACGTAGATTCTTGCATATCCAAAATAGAGTTTAGTGAACTTTTAAGTAAATCTTTAACTTCTTTATTAGAAGCTTCTAGTGTACCATGTATATATACTTCAACTGTACTTTTTAAAACAAGTAAATAGTTTTCAAAAATAATTTTATTCATTTGCTTTTTCCTCCAATAAATTAGTTAAATTGTTTTTTAAATCAACATGCTTATTTAAATCACTTTCTAAATGATTTATTAATCCATCATCATCCATAGACTTAATAGATTCTTTTATAATTTCTATAATGCTTGACTCATGTCCAATAGCATCTTCAACATACAACAATTCTTTTTGTGTCATATTATTCCTCCCAATATTAATATGGTACATAAAATAGATTTTAAACAATAAAGTAATAATATCAAAAATATCATAGCAATATTTCCTAGATTGTGTTAAAATGTTATATAGATAATTATTATGAAAATGGTGATTTTATGGGAAAAATTATTGCACTTGTAAACCAAAAGGGTGGTGTTGGTAAAACTACATCAAGTATTAACTTAGCAGCATCACTAGGATATTTAGGAAAAAAAGTATTATTAGTAGACTTAGATCCACAAGGAAACTCAACAACTGGTGTAGGTGTAAAAAAAACTGATTACACAAGCAGTATGTATGAACTTTTAAAAGATGAAGCATTACTTAAAGATGTTGTTATTAAAACTAAGTTTAAAAATTTATATATAATTCCAGCTACAATTAACTTGGCAGGTATTGACTTTGAACTTAGTGAAATGCAATCAGAAGATAAAAACTTCTCAAAAGGAAGTCAACTTAAAAAACATCTTGATGAGGTTAGAGAATCATTTGATTATATTATAATAGATTGTCCACCTTCACTTGGAATACTTACAACTAATGCATTAACAGCAGCAGATTCTGTTATTATTCCAGTACAATGCGAATTCTTCGCACTTGAAGGTATCATGCAACTTTTAAATACAATCATGATGGCTCAAAGAAAGCTTAATCCAACACTAGATATTGAAGGAGTTTTACTTACAATGCTAGATGGACGTACTAATTTAGGTTTAGAAGTTGTAGAAGAGATAAAAAGTTATTTTAAAGAAAGAGTATATGACACAATTATTCCAAGACTTGTAAGACTATCAGAAGCACCAAGTCATGGTAAACCAATAATTGCATATGACTCACAAAATAGGGGAGCAGAAGCATATTTAAATTTGGCTAAAGAGGTGATAGAAAGAAATGGAAACTAAAAAGAGAGCCTTAGGTAGAGGACTAGAAGAATTATTTAATAATGAAAATTTAAACTTAGATAATTTTGAAGATGCCATTTATGAATCAACACCAAAAGATGAAATAAAAGAATTAAAAATTGAGGATTTAAGAGTAAATCCATACCAACCAAGAAAAATATTTGATGAAGATGCCTTAAAAGAATTAGCTTCATCAATAAAAGAACATGGTGTATTTCAACCAATAATTGTTAAAAAAAGCATCAAAGGTTATGAAATAGTTGCTGGTGAACGTAGATTTAGAGCATCTAAACTTGCAGGACTTGATAAAATACCAGCTATAATTAGAGACTTTAATGATGAAGAAATGATGGAAATAGCACTACTTGAAAATCTTCAAAGAGAAAACTTAAATGCTATTGAAGAAGCTGAAGCTTATAAATCATTAATTGAAAAATTAGATTTAACACAAGAAGAACTATCTAAAAAAGTAGGAAAAAGTAGAAGCCATATAACTAATATATTAGGGCTTTTAAGACTTCCAGAAAATGTTCAAGAAATGGTTAATGAAAATAAATTAAGTATGGCTCATGCAAGAGTATTAAGTAAATTAGAGAGTGTAGATTTAATTAATAAGCTTGCAAAAAGAATAGATGAAGAGAAAATGAGTGTTCATGAACTTGAAGACTTAACAAAACAAGAAGAAGTAGTAAAGAAGAATACTATTACAAAAAAAGCTAAAACAAATGAATACAAATACGTTGAAGATCTAATGAGAGATAAATTAGATACTAAAGTTAAAATCAGTGATAAAAAAATTGAAATATCATTTGTTAACAACGCTGATTTAAACAGAATCTTAGAAATATTAGATATAAAAGGTGATTAATTTGTTAGAGGTTTTATTAGATACAAAACTAATGCATTCTTTAGCTGTAATAATTGGATTTAGTTTTATATATTTTGTTGTTAATAAAGTAGCTAAAAGAATGCTAAAAATAAAGTCTAAAAGACTAATGGATAAAAAACAAAAAACAGTTATAAGTTTAATAAACAATATGACTAAGTATTTCTTAATAATAGTTGGTATTATTACAATACTTTCTATAAATGGATTTAATACAAGTAGTTTAATAGCATCCCTAGGAGTTGCTAGTGCAGTTGTTGCTCTAGCTTTCCAAGATACATTAAAAGATTTATTTGCAGGAGTATTCATTGTATTTGAAAATCAATATAATATAGGTGATACTGTTAAAATAAATAATTTTAAAGGTGAAGTAATGTCAGTTGGACTTAGAACTACTAAATTAAAAGCTTATACAGGAGAATATTGCTTTATTTCAAATAGAACAATAAATAGTGTAATAAACTATAGCATGAGTAAATCTTTAGCAATCGTAAATGTTGATGTGGCATATGAAGAAGATTTAGATAAAGTTAATAAAGTGTTAGAAAAACTATTTATAAAATTAGAAAAAGAAATTCATGAAATTAAAGGTAATATAACAATTGATGGAGTTGATAATTTGGGTGATTCTGGTGTAACTATTAGAATTACTGCTTTAACTCAACCTTTAAAAAACTTTGAAGTTGAAAGAAAACTTAGAAAAGAAATTAAATGTGAATTTGATAGAGTAGGTATTACTATTCCATATAATCAGGTGGTGATTCATAATGGACTATAAATTAAATGATATAGTTATTATGAAAAAACCTCATCCATGTGGATTTAATGAATGGCAAATAATAAGAGTAGGAGCCGATATAAAAATTAAATGCACAAATTGTGGTAGAAGTATAATGATGCCTAGAATTGAATTCAATAAGAAATTAAAAAAAATAGTTAAGTAGGTGGCTTATGGCTAAAAAGAAAAAAGATAAATTATATGGCCCTGTACTTGTTATTATGTATATGATACTAGGGGTTGGTGTATTAAGCTTTTTATTAAGTTTAATTGGCTTTGAAAGCACTAGAACAATTATATCTAATGGTACTATGGAAACTACACTTGTAACTGTTAAGAATTTATTTAGTGTAGATGGTCTTAAATATATTGTAGGAAATACTGTTAAAAACTTCCGTATGTTTGAACCATTAGTATTATTAGTTATTTCATTACTTGGAATTAGTATTAGTGAAAAAAGTGGATTTTTAAATGCTTTATTCTCACCACTAAAAAGAGTTAAATTAAATATTATTATTTTCTTAACAGTATTATGTGGTGTTGTAAGTACAGTTATTGGAGATTATAGTTATATATTCTTACTTCCATTAACTGGTGCTTTATATAAATATCTAGGTAAAAATCCAATACTTGGTATAATGACAGTATTCTTAGGTATAACACTTGGATATGGTGCAGGAGTTATATTTAACTATACAGACTATTCACTATCATTACTTACAATTGAGGCTGCAAAAGCTGATATAGATGCTACATTCTCATATGGACTATACTCAAATATTTATATGATGATAGTATCAACATTTGTACTTACATTTGTACTTACAATATTAATTGATAAATACCTAACTGTAAAATTAGCTAAGAGATATATAGCAACTGAAGAAGAACAAGAATTAGTTGTTGATAAAAAAGCTAAAAAAGTATCAGTTTTAGCTGGATTTATATATTTACTATTAATTATCTATATGATACTTCCTATTAAACTTCCATTTGCTGGAATACTATTAGATAGTGAAGCAACTAGATATATTGATAAGTTGTTTGGTTCATCATCTCCATTTGGTAATGGATTAGTATTAATAATTACACTTCAACTTATTATATGTGGATATTTATATGGTAAAAAATCAGGAAATATAAAAACAAGTCATGAATTTAGCTTAGGTTTATCAATGAACTTTGAAAACTTAGGATTCATGTTTGTATTAATGTTCTTTATATCACTTTTAATGGGAATTATTGATTGGACTAATTTAGGAGTAGTATTTTCATCTAAAGTAATTGAACTTGTTGGATAACTTCAAATATCAGGAATTATACTTATTATTATATTCTTTATAACAGTAATATTAATGAGCATATTACTTCCTGCAACTAGTAAAAAATGGGAGATTGCATCTCCAGTAATTGTTCCATTATTTATGCAATCAACTATAACTCCAAATTTCACACAATTTATATTTAAAGCAGCAGATAGTGTAGGTAAAGCAATGACACCTATATATATTTATTATATAATAATGCTTGCTTTCATTGAAAAGTATA
>CAZFGE010000033.1:4191-10482 GCA_964518415.1 uncultured Muribaculaceae bacterium | reverse complement strand
AGGTAGATCTCCTTTATATGATGGAGCAGAAGTTAGAGTAGATATTAATGATTTATTTTCTAATCATATGGCTATATTTGGTAATACTGGTTCTGGTAAATCTTATGGTGTAGCAAGACTTTTACAAAATGTTTTTTCAAACACTAACTTGCCACCATATAAATCAAATTTCTTTATATTTGATGCATATGGTGAATATCATAGTGCTTTTCAGGAAATAGATAAGATAAATCCTAATTATCATTTTAAATACTATACAACAAATTTAAATGATGTTGGAGGAGAGACTTTAAGACTTCCTTTATGGCTTCTTACTGTAGATGATTATGCGCTACTTTTAGGAGCAGACTCTCATGCACAGTTACCTATAATTGAGAGAATGTTAAAGCTTGCTAATATATTTGCTGAAGATAGTGATAATGCAAATAAATATAAAAATCATTTAATAGCAAAAGCAATTATGTCTATACTATATACTAATCAAACATCACAAAGTAAAAGAAATGATATATTTGCTATTATGAATAGTTGTTCTACTAAAGAATTTAATATAGAAGCTCCTGTTAGAGGACTTGGTTATACTAGAAAATTTAGAGAATGCTTTGAAATTGATAAGAGTGGGGATTTCACAGAAAGTATTTTAGTTACTGAATATATATCTAGTTTTATAGATGAAGAATTAGATAAATATGAAGCTAAAAGAGTTAGTTTCTTTACTTTAAATGATCTAGAAAAAGCTTTAGAGTTTACTTTAATATCTGAAGGACTTCTTAGAAATGAGAAAGCTTATAATGAAGCTGTTACTCTTAAAGTAAGACTTCATTCACTTGCTATAGGATCAAATGCTGTATATTTTTCATATCCAAACTTTATAACAATTGAACAATATATATCAAGCTTAGTATCATGTAATGGTGGTAAAGCTCAAATAGTTAACTTTAACTTAGAAGATATTGATGATTCTGTTGCTAAAGTAATAACTAAGATATATACAAGAATGTTATTTGATTTTACAAAAAGACTAAAAGTTAGAGCATCAATTCCATTTCATATCTTCTTAGAAGAAGCTCATAGATATGTTAGAGAAGATACTGATAACTATTTACTTGGATATAATATATTTGAGAGAGTTGCTAAAGAAGGAAGAAAGTATGGTCTTATATTTAATCTTATTTCACAAAGACCAGTTGAGATAAGTGAGACTGTTATATCACAATGTAGTAACTTTCTTATATTTAAAATGACACATCCAAGAGATTTAGAGTATATTAGAAAGATGCTTCCAAATATTAGTAGTGAGATAGTTGAGATGCAAAAAACATTACAATCAGGTACTTGTGTCGCATTTGGTCGCGCATTTAGAATACCTTTATTAATTAAGATGGATCTACCTAGTCCTGAACCAAACTCTACAAATGCAGATGTTGCTGCTAGATGGAAGTAAGTATATATTATTTAAATATGTTAAAAATAAAACTAGAAATTAATTTTCTAGTTTTTTATTTTTTCTATAGATTCTTTTTTAATTAATTCATCAGGAGTGCAATTTAAGTACTTACAAAATTCCTCAATATATTTAAATGATATAGAAATTGTATAATCATTTATAATTTTATTTAAGTTATGAGATGTTATATTCATATTTTTACATAACCAGTATTTTATTTTAAGTAGATTATTAATATCAATTTTAATCATATAGTATTCACTCCTAATTAATATTTTAATAAATTTATTTAATATTAATAAGTTATTTGTAAATATGATACTTGCAAATAGTTAATTTTTGCTTTATAATCTTATATAGAAAGTAGGAATGTATAGTATGAAAAAAGGATTTACATTAATAGAATTACTAGCTGTAATAGTAGTGCTTGCTATAATTGCGGTTATTGCTATACCTACATTTGTAGGTGTAATTGAAAGGGTTCGTAAAGAAGCTGTCAGAGATAGTGCATATGGTCTTATAGATACGGCTGATTTATATTATCAAATGAATTCAAATTCTTCTTTTGAGTGTGATGGAGAAAAATGTAATAATGAAAATAATATTAAATTGAAATTTAAAGGTGCAGTTCCATCTAGTGGAAAAATAATTGCTCAAAATAATTCAGAATTATATTATATTAGATTAGGTAAATATTGTGTGTTAGGTAATCGATATAATATTAATGTTGAAAAAGAATGCAAAAAATTGGATTTAACTAATCCAGAACTTATATTATCTCAAACATCAGTAACATCTAGTAAGATAATAGTGGGTGTAAAAGCTAAAGATGTTGAATCAGGTATTAAAAAAATTGCTTATGAAATAGATGGTAAGAATTATACAGATGAATATGATGATAATAATAATTTAGATATTAATAAAACTTTTGAAGGATTAAAAGCAGGACAAGAGTATAGTGTTAAAGTTACTGTTACTAATGGTAACGATTTAAAAACAACTAAACAAATTAGTATTACTACATTAAATTTAGGTATATTAAAAGTTAAGTTTAATAACACACCAAGCACATCACAAAATGGTTATTTTAAAAGTCAGGTAGCTTATTTGGACTATGATAGTGATGATGATAGTGGATACTTTATTAAAACAGAAAGTACAGCACTTAGTAATATATCATCAATTAAGAGTTGTGGGAGTGAAAATAGTCCAGGTGATTGTGTAAGTGATGCTAAGACATCTTTAGAAAGTAATAAGTGGTATTATTTTGAACAACTTCCTAGAATTACATATAGTGAGACTAAAAATGAAGAGAGTGTAATTTATGCAAGAGTAACTAATGGTATAAGTACGACTGCAACATCAACTGCAGTAGTATCTAAAATAGATGCGACAAAACCGTTGCTAGAACTTGAAACTTCATCCGTTACAAGTAAGAGTATAAGTGTACCATTTACAACAAGTGATGAGCATTCTGGCTTAAAGACAGTTACTTGTAAATATTCAAATACTAATGGTTCATATACGACTGATGCAACTGTGTTAAATGATAAATGTATAATAAGTGATGTTAATCATAATACAACTTATTATTATGAAATATGTTCAATAGATTTAGTTGGAAATAAAAAATGTTTAACAGATAATAGTAAAACACTTAATTTATCAGTAACATTGAAATCAACAAATACACCTGAAGAATCATTTGGAGGATATTATAAGACTCAGGTATGGAATTTAACAACAACAGGAAATCCAACAGGATATTATGTTAAGAGTACACGTGCTGCAACAAGTAGTGTTAATTTAATAAAGAGTTGTGGAACTGATACAAATCCAGGAACTTGTACTAGTATAACATCAACTAAATCATTAGACGCTAACACTTGGTATTATACAGAGGATAAACCAAGTATAACATATAGTAAAACAGCTGATACCACAGCAACTTTGTATGCAAGAATAAGTGATGGAAAGAATGAAACAAGTAATGCAAGTGCAGTAGTATCTAAGATTAAAGAGACTTTAGATGCATCTGAAGTATCTTATACACATGATAATTGGGATGTTGAGAATGTTCAGGAAGCTTTAGATGATTTAAGAAAGGAAATTAAATAATGAAAAAATTTCTATTAGGTATATTATTAGGAATTATAATTTCTTATAGTGTTGTATATGCTGCATCAACTCTATAAAATTCAACTGAAGTAAATTATTCTCCATCTGATTCCAATTGGAATGTAGGAAATGTAAAAGAAGCTTTAGATAATTTAAAATCAACAAGTGGAACAGCTTTAACTGATTTAAAAAATACAAGTATTGCAAAAGCCGTAATTGCTAATGGTAATTCATTATCTTCTGTTATAAATACATTAGGTGGGATTTCTAATAAAGGTGATTTAACTAAGACTATAAATCAAGGAGGATTAGTAAGTATTGCAGCAGGATATAATGCAGGAAAAGCTGTAGCAACAGTAAAGGTAAGAACGTATGTTGTAACAGGAGCAGCAAATGATTCTAATCATCTTACAGTTACAAGGACAGATTAAAATGGCAATGTTGCAAGACAAACTGTTACTTTTGAAAATGGATCCGTTGCTGTGTATAGCGATGGATACTTCGCAATTTGGTGTCATGACTGGATATGGGAATTTGTTGCTATACAACCATTTAAACTTAACGGAACTGTAGACAAATCAGGCGCTAGAAATATAACTGGTTTCTATACAACAAATTCAGCTATATCAAATACAATTATTGTGCCTGTATTTTTGATTTATTATGATAATGAAATATTTATTTTGAAAGGAATGAGAAGTATGAAAAAAATATTTTATATAACTATTTTATCAATTTTGTTAATATCTTTAGCGACAGGATGTGGATGTGCTAAAAAAACTAAAAAAGCAGAAAAAAATGTGAGAGCAAATACTAATGAAAATGTAATTAAAGACCAAAAATTAGAGGTATTTACTTTTACAAATACGTCTTTAATTTATGAAGATTCTACTTCAGTATTGACTACTGTTGTAAAGAACACATCAAATAAAACAGAATATCTAAAAGAGTTTAAAATTAATGTAAGAGATAAGGATGGAAATATTATTGTTACATTACCTGGATATGTTGGGGATAATATTGAAGCAAATTCATCAACAGTAATAACTTCATCTTATGCTGAAGATTTAACTAAAGCAGCAAGTATTGACTATGAAGTTGTAAGATAATTTAAAATTCTTATATAATAATTACTAAATAGATTTATTATACGTGACGAATACTTTTATTAATTGAATGCTGTGATAGAATGAAGAAATATCTTATTTGATTTATAATAGGTGCATTAGTCTTTGGGACAAGTGTATATGCTGTTATAAGTTATTTATATTCTTCAAATGAAGTATCTTATACACCATCTGATTCAAGTTGGAGTGTAGGAAATGTAAAAGAAGCATTAGATAATTTAAAAACAACAAGTTTATTAGTTAAACCAAGTGGAACTAAAAGTATTACATCAAATGGTTCTAATATAGATGTTTCTGGCTATGCGAGTGTAAATGTTAATGTATCACAAAAGTTTTTTTTGGTAATTATTCTAACTCTGGAACGTATTATAATAATTCAACTTTTTCTTTTGTGTGGTCTATAAATGTTTCAAGTATTTTAAATTATAAAAATTTAACTGCAAATAATTTTTATATTATTCCAAAAAAAAATTGGTGTTTATTGTGTTACAAATGGGTTGCATTATGCTGATAATAAATTAGATACATATTTATCATATGATGCTTCTAATGGTATTTTATATATTAATAATTGAGCTTCAATTATAGGTGATAGTGCATGGACTGTGTATGGAGCTATTGAAAATGTTGATTTATATTATGTTGGATAATGTTTAAAAAAAGTTACTTTATAATTAAGTAATTTTTTATTTTTTTATGATACAATATAAATAGAGGTGATGATATGAGTAAAGTATATTATACAAAAGAAATAACAAGTGATTCGTTAATTAAAATATATGAAGCACTAGGAGTTGAGTTAAAAGGTAAAATAGGAGTTAAAGTATCTACTGGAGAGGCAGGCTCTAAAGGATATTTAAAGGCTGATTTAATAGGCCCTTTTGTAAAAAACCTAAATGGTACAATATTAGAATGTAACACAGCTTATCCAGGTAAAAGAAACACATACGAAGATCATATAGAAGTTGCTCGTGAACACGGATTTTTAAGTTTTGCTCCTGTTGATATAATGGATAAGGATAGTGAATTTAAAATACCTGTTAAAGATGGTAAACATTTAGATTATGATATAATTGGAGAAAATTTTAAAAACTATGATTCAATAGTTAATTTAGCGCATGGTAAAGGACATGCTATGGGAGGATTTGGAGCTAACCTTAAAAATCAATCAATAGGTATTGCATCAAGAAATGGTAAAGCTTATATTCATTCATGTGGACAAACTAGTGATCCTGATTTATGTTGGCAAGTAGATTATAAACAAACTGACTTTATTGAATCAATGGCAGAAGCTGCTAAAGCTGTATCTGACTATCTTAAAGATAATAATAAACAAATAGTATATATAACAGTTATGAATAATATTTCAGTTGATTGTGATTGTGACTCTCATCAAGGAGATCCTGTAATGAGGGATTTAGGTATTATAGCTTCACTTGATCCTGTTGCTAATGATCAAGCATTTATTGATATGATTTGGAATTCAACTGATCCAGGACATACTAAAATGATTGAGAGAGTTGATAGACAAGAGGGAAGACATATTACAGAATATGCTGAAAGTTTAGGACTCGGTTCAACTAAATATGAACTAATAGA
>CAZFGE010000033.1:0-4181 GCA_964518415.1 uncultured Muribaculaceae bacterium | reverse complement strand
TCAGGAGAATTCTTTGGAACAAAACAGCATGGCCTTCCAGAATTTAAAATAGCAAATCTATTTGAAGATATGGAAATGCTAAAATCTGTACAATCTGTTGCAATAAAAATAATGGAAGATGATCCAAATTTAGAAAAAGAGAAAAATATAAAATTAAAACAGCAAGTAGAAGATAAGTTTAATAATAGAATAGAAATTTAAAAAAAAGACTACAAATGTAGTTTTTTTCATGTTATAATATCTTACCAAGGTGATATTATGCATACAGCAAGAGAACTTATTGAAATATTTATAATAGAATGTTATCCAAGTTTACTTAGTGGAATAGTTATACCAAAACTAAAGTTTATATTTAATGATGATATTTATGAAATATTAGAAGATGTTAAAGATAACCCTTTTGTTATGAAAAATGCTTGGACTCCAAATATATCTGATGAAAATATCGAATTTTTAAGAAAGAATAATAAACTTGATAATGATGACTATGTTATATATGTAAATGATTCTAAACTATTTTTTGAAAAATTAACCAATCTTATTAATGCTTATTCAAAATATAAGGAAGAGCATTATAGTGGTGATCGTGGAAGATATTTAATGGTTAATTATTTAAAAGACGCTTTATGGCTAAAATTACTACCATGTGATTTTTCAAATATTTATGGCTTTTTAGATAGAGAAATAGCTTTCCTAGAAGATAGAACATTTGATAAGTGTGATGTTGTATTAAATGGATATTCAAATGATAACATAGTAGACACATATATGGATAATATAATAGTTACTAAAAGAGATGAAAATTCATTTTGGTTTGAAACAGTTAATAGTATGTCATTTGATTTAATAAATAGAGAAAAAAAGCTTGTATATCACATGCCTAATATACACTATGGTATTGATAATGGTAAGTGTTATATATATGGTATTCAAAATACATCAATATCAGAATCAGACAAAAAGTTAGTAAGATGTTTATATAAGTTAAATAAAGGAATTGATAATCCTATAAATCATCCTTCTTTTGTTCTTGCTTTAAAAACATTTATTGATATGCTAGATAAAGAGAATATAACTGATATAGAAGTACCTTTACTAGAAGTATTAAACTATGATTATCATGCAATGACTGGTAGTAGAACTAAAATGATGTTCAATCGTCAATGGAGAGATTTATCAGATTTAACTGATGATGAGTTATTTCAATATGAAATAGATAAAGAAAATTATGAAAAATTTGTTGACAAAGAAGATTTAATAAGTAAAAATAAAATAGAGGGACTTACAAATTTATTTTATAGAATTGAAGAACAATTTGAAAATATTGAAGTAATTCCTGATGATTTTAAATTAAATGTTAAAATAAAACAAAAAACTAAAAGGCTGTGATTAAATGGAAAAGTTTAGAGAAATTGAAAGAAGCATTATAAAAAAATATAGAAAAGAGATATGGTCTAGATTTGTAAAAGGTGTTGCTGAGTATAATATGATAGAAGAAAACGACAACATTATGGTTTGCATAAGTGGCGGAAAAGATTCATTTTTACTTGCTAAATGTATTGAAGAATTAATTAAACATGGTAAATTTAAATTTAATGCTCATTACGTAATAATGAATCCAGGTTATAATAAGAAAAATCTTGATTTGATATTAGAGAATGCTAAAAAGTTAAATGTTAATATAGAGATATTTGAAAGTAATATATTTGATGTTGTTAAAGATATAAAAGAATCTCCTTGCTATTTATGCGCTAGAATGAGAAGAGGATTTTTATATAGTAAAGCGAAGGAACTTGGATGTAATAAAATTGCTTTAGGGCATCACTTTAACGATGTTATTGAAACAACACTTCTATCAATGTTTTATGGATCAGAAATTAAGACTATGATGCCTAAACTTCATAGTGATAATTTTGAAGGATTAGAACTTATTAGACCACTTTATTTAGTCAAAGAAGATGATATAAAAGCATGGGCAAGATTTAATGAATTAGAATTTATTAATTGTGCTTGTAAGTTTACTGAAGAACACTACAATGATAATGATGGTGTAAGTAAAAGAAAAGAGATTAAAGAACTAATTAGAGAACTTAAAAAAATAAATCCTAATATTGATGATCATATATTTAAAAGTATGGATAATGTAAATTTAAGTTGTATATTAGGTACTAAATGTGATGGAGTATATAAAAGCTTTTTAGATGACTATGATAAATAGTTATCTTTTTTTGTCAAATTGCTTGAACTATATTTTTAATAATATAAAGTTAGGGTTTTATTAGAGGTAATACTTAATGTTAAGATTTATGATATAGAATATGAACCAACATAAAGATTAAGTAATAATTGAAAAATTAAGAAAAAAGCATCTGATTGTTAAAATTATGCTTGATAAGAATTATTCAATTGAGGATATTTCTGAAATTACTTCATTATCAATTGATGAGGTCAAAAATTTAAAGTAGTTTTGATAAAACTACTTTTTATTATGTAAAAAAATGTATTTTTATTGTTTATTCAAAATAAATTATGATATAATAAATTTGACATAAAATATAAACATAAGGGGAGATTTATATGTATCATTTTGTAGGAATTAAAGGATCTGGTATGAGTGCACTTGCTCAAATTATGAAAAGACTTGGGTATGAAGTGCAAGGAAGTGATGTTGAAAAACATTTCTTTACCGAGGAAGGGTTAGTTGAACTTGGTATACCAGTACTTCCTTTTAGTGAAGATAATATTAAGGAAGGTATGAAAGTTGTTAGAGGAGCATCTTTTAATGATGATCATATTGAAATTAAAAGGGCTAAAGAACTAGGTGTTCCTGTATTTAACTATGAAGAATTACTTGGCAGTTTAACTCGTAAATTTAAAAGTATTACAATAGCTGGATGTCATGGAAAGACTACAACAACTTCTATGATGGCACATGTATTTAATGAGATAAAAGGAGCTAATTATTTAATAGGAGATGGAACAGGATTTTCAAATAGAGAAAATGATACTTTTATATTAGAAGCATGTGAATATAAAAGACATTTCTTAAACTATACTCCTCAATATGCAATAATAACTAATATTGACTTAGATCATGTTGATTATTATAAAGATATTGATGATGTGATAGATGCATATAATGATTATGCTAATAATGCAGAAAAAATGGTTATAGCATGTGGAAATGACCCATATACACATTATCTAGATGTAAAAAAACCAATATTCTTTTATGGAATAGATGAAGATAATGATATAATTGCTAAAAATATTGATTATAAAAAAGAAGGAACAAGCTTTGAAGTGTTTGTTGAAGATAACTATTATGGTTTCTTTGATCTACCTATATATGGTAAACATATGTTACTAGACGCTCTTGCTGTAATATCTGTATGCTATTATGATAGATTTGATGCTAAAACAGATGCAAAAGCATTAAAATCATTTAAAGGAGCAAAGAGAAGATTTACAGAGACTAAAGTTAAAGATAATATTATAATTGATGATTATGCACATCATCCAAATGAAGTTAAAGCAACAATAAAAGCTGTAAAACAAAAATATCCAGATAAAAAATTAGTAACTATATTTCAGCCACATACATTCTCTCGTACAAAAGAGTTTGCTGAACAATTTGCAAACATTATGAACTTAGCTGACTATTCATATGTTATGGATATACATCCTGCTCGTGAGACTCAAGAAGATTATCCAGATGTAACATCTAAATTAATATTAGATAAATTAGAACATGGAGAATCTATAACACTTGATGATGCTGATAAATTAAAAGACTACAAAAATACAGTATTATTATTCATGAGCCCAAATGATATATCTAAATTAGAAAATGACACAATAGAAAAAATGCAAGAAGACTAAAAATTAGTCTTTTTTTCTTGATTTAAAATTGAATTTATATTATACTTATTATAGTTTTTAATTAAACAAGGAAGAAGAGTAGTAATAAGAATTTTATTTATAAAGAGAAAATGTGGTTGGTGAAAACATTTAAATAAATCTTATGAACTTGCTTTGGAGTTTAAACGTATAACTCGCGTTAAGAGTTAAAGAGCATAGCATTATGAAATAAGGTGGTACCGCGGGAAAACTCGTCCTTATAGATTAATGCTTTTTGTATATTTAGGAGGTATTTATGGTAGGATTAATTACATTATTTG
>CAZFGE010000032.1:0-10659 GCA_964518415.1 uncultured Muribaculaceae bacterium | reverse complement strand
AATTCAAAAATGGTATCTTAAAAATAACTGTTCCTAAAAAAGAACAAGCAAATGAAAAAAATTATATTGAAATAAAATAAGAGTTTATATGAACTCTTTTTTATTTATGTGTTATAATTAATGCATGAGAAAAGATAGAATTAAAATATTATATGAAGATAAAAATATTATTGTTGTATCAAAACCAACACATTTACTAACAATTGCAACCCAAAATGAAAAAGAAAGGACAATGTTTCATAAAGTAATAGAATATGAACGTAAAAAAAATAAAAACAATAAAGTATTTATAGTACATAGATTAGATAAGGATACAAGTGGAATACTTGTATTTGCTAAATCAGAAAGAATAAAGAAAATCCTTCAAGATAACTGGGATAAAACTAAAAGATATTATATGGCTATAGTAGAAGGTATTCCTAAAGAACAAGAAAAAACAATTAAATCTTATTTAGCTGAAAATTCAAGATTAATTACTTATTCTACAAATGAATCAAAAGGTAAGCTTGCTATTACTAAATATAAATTAATTAAACATAGTAAAAAGTTTAGTCTTCTTGATATAGAAATACTAACAGGTAGAAAAAACCAAATTAGAGTACATATGAAGGATAATAATACACCTATTGTAGGAGATAAAAAGTATGGGTCAACTACTAACCCTATGAATAGGTTAGGCCTTCATGCTTATAAGATTATATTTAATCATCCTATAACTAATAAAGAGATGGTTATAGAAGATAAATTACCAAAAGAATTTGAAATGGCTGATTTCTTTAATAAATAATAAACTCTTGCATATACTATAAGTGTAAGTTTGACACGTTTCATTTAAAATGGTAAAATGATAATGTTTTCGTCAAAAAAATTAAGAGGTGAATTTTGTGAAATCAGAACCGAA
Organism: uncultured Muribaculaceae bacterium; assembly: GCA_964518415.1. GTDB lineage: Bacteria > Bacillota_I > Bacilli_A > RF39 > UBA660 > CAJOJO01. The sequence goes on along the minus strand of CAZFGE010000032.1, from coordinate 9,758 downwards.
GATTAAAGCTGCCTCGGTAATACCCCTGATGGTTTTAATCTCCATGTTTGTTATAGTTCAATCTATTCATAAAGTTAATTTAAACCCTGTTAAAGAGACAATAAACAAAAATGAATTACTTTTATCTGATAATATATTAGATAAAACAATTAGTATCTCTAAAAATGAAACAGAAAATACTAAAGTAGAAGAATTAAATACTACTGAAGAATCTAATGATGAAAACATTGAAGGTACTATTGAAAAGACTGTTTATGTTTATGATGGTTTAACTAGGGATGAATTAGTTGCTAAAATTAATAAAAATTTAAACTCTACCTTATCAGGTAAAGGAGATATTTTTGTTGATTACGCTTTAAGCTTAGGACTTGATCCTTATTTAGCAACTGCTATTGTACTTCATGAAACAGGTTGTTCTTGGGAATGCAGCCACTTAGTTAAAGCCTGCAACAATGTAGGTGGTCAAAAAGGTGGACCTGGTTGTGAAGGTGGATCTTATAAAGCATATGCCACTTTAGATGAAGGTATAAAAGGTTATATGGATAATCTATATAATAATTATTATGCACTTGGTCTAACTACACCAGAAGCTATAAATCCCAAATATGCTGCTAGTACTGCATGGGCTAGTAAGATTAATTATTACATGCAAAAAATAAAAGCAAGTTAATCACTTGTTTTTTTTATACATAAGTTGGTATAATATATATGTGTTAGGATGTGATAGTATGAAGCGTGAAATTGATTTTATTATTAAAGTATTATTTGTGCTATTACTGTCACTTATATCCCTTCTAGTTATTTTTACTAAGCCAAATATCTCTTTACAAGGAAAAGAAGTAATGGAGATTAATTATAATAGTGAGTTTAAAGAACCTGGCTATATAGCCACATTTATTATTCATAATGTAACAAAAAAAGTAAAAGTAAAAGGTAATGTTGATACAACTAAATTAGGTACATATAAAATAGAATATGACCTATCTATAAGTGGATTTAAAAATCATAAAACAAGAATTGTTAAAGTGGTCGATAAGAAAAAGCCAAGTATTGAGTTAAGTGGAAATGGAAATACTTGTCCTGGTAAAAGTTATATAGAAGAAGGATATAAAGCAATAGATGAGATAGACGGTGATTTAACTAGTTCAGTTAAAATAAATGTTTTAGATAAAAAAATAATATATAGTGTATCAGATAAATCAGGAAATAGTGAGATGATTACTAGAAATTTAAATATAGTAGATCAAGAAAAACCTATAATTACTCTAAATGGAAGTAATTATATAACTATTTATACAGGAAGTGCTTATAATGAACTTGGTGCATCTGTTAAAGATAACTGTGATGATCAAGTTTCTTTAAATGTAGAAGGCTCTATTGATGTATCTAAACCTGGCAAATATATAGTAACTTACACTGCTATAGATAAATCTGGTAATAAAGAATCAGTTACAAGAACTATTAATGTTGTTGATAGACAAAAAGATGGAATTGGAAAAAATGTATATTTAACATTTGATGATGGACCAGGTCCTTTAACTCCACAATTTTTAAATATATTAGATAAATATGGAGTTAAAGCAACATTCTTTGTTACTAATCAATTTCCAAATTATCAATATTTAATTGGTGAAGAAGCAAGAAGAGGGCACGCCGTTGCAGTTCATACATATACACATTCATATGATGTTGTATACAAAAGTGTTGATAGTTATATAAATGATTTTAATATGATGAATGAAATAATAAAACAACAAACAGGAAGTTATTCAAATATGTTTAGATATCCAGGAGGATCATCAAATACTGTTCACTGTTCTAGAAATCCAGGTGTAACTAAAGCTATAGCTGATACAATGCTTGCACAAGGATATCAATATTTTGATTGGAATTTAAGTAGTGGAGATGCTAGCGGATATGGAACAAGTGCATCTATTTATAAAACAGTTGTTAATAATGTAGGTGCTAGTGAAAATACAGTAATACTTATGCATGATATTAAATCTTCTACATTAAATGCGTTAGATTCTATCATTAGTAATTTACAAAGTAGAGGATTTACTTTTAAAACATTAAATAAAAATTCATTTGCTCCTCATCATTCATTTGGAGTATGTAGATAAGCAACATTTGTTGCTTTTTTTTATAAAAATATGTAAAAGCACTTGAAGTGTTTCTGTCTATATATATATAATGTATATGGAAAAAATAAGGAAGTGTATTTATGAAGAAAGGTTTTACTTTAATTGAATTACTTGCTGTAATAGTAATACTTGCAATTATTTCTCTTATAGCTATTCCTAAAATGGCTAAATTAGTAGATAATATTAAATATAAAGCTGATTTACAATCAATTAATGGATATGTTGATGCAGCCAATAATTATTATTTAAAGGCGCAAATGAATGAATCATTATATGATACTTTGGGGTCTAATATAATTGATAAATTATCTATTAAGGGAGAAAAATTAAATGGTAGCATAGTTGTTACAAATGATGGTAAAGTAGAACTAGCTATTGTAAAAAATGATAAATGTTATAGAAAAAGTGCTCTTTCAAGTGATATAGAAATTCTTGAAAGAAATGCTTGTAATGTTAATTCTAAGGCTTATGTATCCAATAATGGACAATTACATGTATGTGGCAGAAATCTATGCAATAGGAATAATAATGTTGTACGATTAATAGGAGCATCTGCAAGTGGTATGACAAGTGAAATTAATAAAAAAAGCTTACATACGTTAAAAAACTGGGGAGCAAATGTTGTTAGAATTTTTGTTACTGCAAATGTTAGTTTTACACAATCATATATTGGTAATGAAGAAAACTATTTAAAAACAATTAAACAAATGATAGATGATGCAATATATAATGATTTATATGTAATAGTAAACTGGGATCCTGCTAGAAATAATGGGAATCCATTTACTGATAAAGCTGTGGAAATGTTTATGAATATTGCTACAACTTATAAAAATGATCCTCATGTAATTTATGAAATATGGAATGAACCTACTTCAACAAATTCATGGAATGATGTAAAAAATCATGCATCTAAGACTATTCCTGCAATAAGAAATATTTCACCAAATGCAATTGTTTTGGTTGGAACACCAAACTTTGATAGCAGTATAGAAAATGCAATAAATGATCCACTAAATTATAAAAATATAATGTATACTCATCATGCGTATGCATCAGATATAACTGATTATACAGTTGAAAAATTAAAATTAGCTTACAATAATGAAACGCCTGTATTTGAATCTGAATGGGGAAGTATAAATATGAAAAAAGGTGTTTTTGATATGGTGATGAAACCACATTCAAAAGCATATATCAAAATATTAAACAAGTATGGAATTGGTTATACAACTTTTGGATTTGGTACAAGTACAGATCAATATGATAATATATTTGGAATTGTAAAAAGAGGAAATTGGAAAGATGATTTACCTGATTCTATTTTAAAACCTAATGGTTTATTTTATAAAAATATTTTAAGTGGAGGAACAGGTAGCTTTAAAGCAAATCTAATGAAAGGTTTTTTAGATAAAAATGATAGAAGTAATTATAGAAGTGATGAGTGGATAAATAAAATCGTTTCTATTAAATTTAAAACAAGTCTTAATGTTCCATCAAATGCAGTAGTATCATGGGATTTATCACTTGCGCAAGATAAATCAATAATCGGATATTTAACTTCAACAACTGAAGCTGATAAATATGATATGACAATAGTTGCTGATGGAAAGATTAATGCTCCAATTAATGCAAATTATTTATTTGGTAATATGACAAATTTAAAATCGATTGATTTTACTAATTTTGAAACTTATGGTACAAAATCTATAAATCAAATGTTTGTACATGATGAAAACTTAGAGAGCCTTGATTTATCTGGCTTTGATGCTAGTGCAATTGATAATATGTGGAATACATTTAATGGCTGTAATAATTTAAAAAATATAAATTTTAAAAACTGGAACCCTAAAATTACATCATGGGGAAGTACATTCCTTGAGTGTCAAAGCCTAGAGGAACTAGATTTAATAGGATTTAATGTTGATGATGTTGATGAATTTGGAACAATGTTTTTTAACAATAAATCTTTAAAGAAATTAAATATATCTACATGGAATCCAAAAACAACTAAAAATATGTATGGTTTCTTATTTAATGCATCTAGTCTAGAAGAAATAAATATGTCTAGTTTTGAAATATCTGATGATACTGATTTAACGCGTACATTAACGCAAGTAAAAAAAGGTGCGAAAATAATTGTTAAAAATCAAAGTGTAATTGATAAGTTAAAACCAACAGCTACCAATGAATTAAATTTTATAATTAAATAAAGCAACATTTGTTGCTTTTTTTAATAAAAAAAATTTTAAAAAAATAGTTGACAAATAAAATTAAATTGTGTACAATTGAATTGTAACAAATCAAAAGGAGGAATATTATGTTATATGATATAGTTGTAAAAACAAGAAAAGATGAAGATATAAGTTTATCAAATTATAAAGGAAAGGTTTTATTAGTTGTCAATACAGCAACTGGCTGTGGATTCACACCTCAATATGAAGCAATAGAAAATTTATATAAAAAATATAATAAATTAGGTTTTGAAGTGTTAGATTTTCCATGTGATCAATTTGGTCATCAAGCACCAGGAAGTGATGATGAGATACATAATTTCTGTACAGCTAAATATAATACAACTTTTGATCAATTCAAAAAAATAGATGTTAATGGAGATAATGAGAGTGAATTATTTAAATATATTAAAGATAACTCACCAGAAGAATATATAAATGGTTTAAAAAATAAACTAGCTATGAAAGCAGTTATGAAATTAAGTTCAACTTGTAAAAAACCAAATGATATTAAATGGAATTTTACTAAATTCTTAATTGATAAAAAAGGTAATGTAGTATTTAGATTATCTCCAATAGAAGACCCTATGTTATTAGAAGATAAAATTAAGGAATTGTTAGGTGAATAATATGTACGATATTATTATAGTTGGTGCAGGACCTGCTGGACTTACCTCTGCTTTATATGCACTTCGCGCTAATAAAAAAGTATTAGTACTTGAAGCTAAAGCATATGGTGGTCAAATAATAAATGCTAACTTACTTGAAAATTATCCAGGACTTCCTAATGTATCAGGATTTGATTTCGCAACAAATCTTTATAATCAAGTCAAAGATTTAGGTGGTATTATAAAGTTTGAAACAGTTATTAGAATTGATAGTGATAAATTAGTTACTACTAATAAAGATAAATATCAAGCAAAAGCTATTATTCTTGCAACAGGTGCTGAAAATAGAAAACTAAATATTGAAAGAGAAGAAGAATTAGTTGGAAGAGGTATTTCTTATTGTGCTACTTGTGATGGTAACTTTTATAAGAATAAAACAGTTGCTGTTATAGGTGGAGGTAATACAGCTTTAGAAGATGCAGTTTATTTATCTAATATAGCAGATAAAGTTTATTTAATTCATAGAAGAGACTCATTTAGAGGAGAAGTTAGTTATTTGAATGACCTTAAAAATAAAGATAATGTTGAATTTGTATTAAACTCTAATGTTACTAAATTAATAGGTAATGATAAATTAAATGCAATTGAAGTAACTAACAATGATGGAAGTAAAATAAATCTAAATGTAGATGGCTTATTTATAGCTGTAGGACAAGCTCCAAAAAATGAAATATTTAAAAATATTATTGAATTAGATGATAAAGGATACATTATATCTGAAGATGGTGTACATACTAATCAAGAAGGTATTTATGTAGCTGGAGATACAAGAGTTAAAGAATTAAGACAACTTACAACAGCTGTTAGTGATGGTGCTATTGCAGCAACAACAGCTATTAAAGAAATGGAGGATTAATTATGGTTAAAGAAATAAATGAAGTAGAATTTAAAGAATTAATTAGTAGTGGAAAAGTAATAGTGGATTGTTTTGCTCCTTGGTGTGGACCATGTAAAATGCTATCACCAATTATTGATGAATTAGCAACTGAAGAGACTGACTATACTTTTTATAAATTAAATGTAGATGATAATCCATCTATAGCTGAGGAATATAAAATTTATTCAATACCAACTATTCTTTATTTTGAAGATGGTAAATTATCAAAGAAAAAAATTGGTTTATTAAATAAAGAAGAAATATTAAATATAATTAAGTAGGTGAAGTATGAATAATTTTGATTGTTTAAAGTTAGAAAATCAACTATGTTTTCCACTTTATGCAGCTTCAAAAGAAGTTATAAAAAAATATAAACCCTATTTAGATGAATATGGCTTAACTTATACACAATATATTGCATTAATGGTTTTATGGAATGAACGTGAGATTAATGTTAAAAATCTAGGAGAAAAATTGTTCTTGGATTCAGGTACATTAACACCCCTACTAAAAAAACTAGAAGCTAAAGGACTAATTAAAAGAACTAGATCATTAACTGATGAGAGAAATTTAATGGTAAGTATTACAAATGATGGTGATAAGTTAAAAGAAAAATTAGCTAGTATTCCATCTAATGTTGGTAAATGTGTTAATTTAAATGAAGAAGAAGCTAAAACTTTATATACACTTTTATACAAAGTTTTAAAATCAACTGTTGATTAATTCATATATTAATTTTATAATTAAATTACAATAAGGAGGATTTATGTTTGATTTAAAAAATAGAGTAGTAGTTATATCAGGAGCATCAAGTGGTCTTGGTAGACAAATGGCAAGAGGATTTGCTAAACAAGGTGCAAAACTTGTTATTCTAGCTCGTAGACTTGAGAGACTAGAAGAGTTAAAAAAAGAATTAAGTAGCTTAACTGAAGTGCTTCCAATTAAATGTGATGTCACTTCAACTGAAGACATTAATAATGCTGCAAAACTTGCTAAAGAACATTTTGGTAAAGTAGATATCTTAGTTAACTGTGCTGGATCTAGTAAAGATAAGGGAGTTCTAGATATGAATGATGAAGAATGGGACTTCACTATTGATACTGATATGACTAGTGTATTTAAAATGACTAGAGCTTTTGCTAATATTATGAAAGAAAATAATTATGGTAGAGTTATTAATATAGCAAGTATGTATGGTATGGTAGGAAATGATCAAATACCTACAATTGCTTATCATGCATCAAAAGGAGGAGTTGTTAACTTTACACGCGCGGCTGCTGCAGAACTTGCTAAATATAACATTACAGTTAATGCTATATGTCCAGGATATTTTTATACTGAGTTAACAACTCAAGTGTTAGATACTGAGATGTTTCAAGAATTTGCAAACACTCATGTACCTATGAAAAGATATGGTAAGGAAGGTGAACTTAACGCTGCTGCTATATTCTTAGCAAGCGATGAAGCTAGTTATGTAACTGGTGTTATTCTACCTGTTGATGGAGGTTATACTTGTGTATAATCTCCTTTTTTGATATAATGTATAGGGTAAAAATAAGGAAGTGTGTTATATGAAAAAAGGTTTTACTTTAATAGAATTACTAAGTGTAATAGTAATACTTGCAATAATAGCGCTTATAGCAATACCTCAAATATCAAATGTGGTTGATAACGCTAAAAAGGAAGCTGGAGCAAGAAGTGTTGAAGGACATGTAGAAAGTGTAAATACAGAACTTGCTAAAAAAATGCTTTTAAATAATGATTTATCAGATGGAGAATATAGCTTAAATTCTCTTGATGTTAAAACAAAAGGAAATACAACTTGTACATCTTATACAATAAAAAGTAATACAGTTGTAAGTGCATCTAACTGTTTAGCTAATGGATACATATATAGTTATAATATGGAAAATGGAGCATATATCTTAGCTGGTTCTAAAGGATCAAAAACTGATATATATGCGAAATATAATGGTAGACTACATGTAACAGGTTCTAAATTAATGAACTCTAAAAATCAAGAATTTAGACTTATTGGAGCATCAAATGCTGTTGCTCCTAATGATACAAGAGTACCTATAAAAAATGGTGATAAAATGTATACAGAAAAATCATTTTCCACATTAAAAGGTTGGGGAGCAAATGGGTTTAGATTTTTTGCTGGTACTGTTTTTTATGAAGGTACTCAACAAGAATATAATGATAGACTTGCTGATTTAAAAGAGGCTATAGGTAATGCCATTAAAAATGATATGTATATTATTATTAACTGGCAAGCTGGAGCTGCCTTTAAAGATATTGATAGAACTGATAATGCTAAAAAGTTTTTCAGTGATATTACTTCATATTATAAAAATGATTATCACATTATTTATGAAATATGGAATGAACCAAATCCAAAATATTCATGGGATTTCATAAAATCATATGCGAATCAAATTATCCCTTTAATTAGAGCAAATGCCCCAGATTCTGTTATACTTGTTGGTACTCCAAATGATGAGGATGGTCTACTTGATGTAATAGGACATGAACTTAATTATAAAAATATTATGTATACAAATCATACATATGTTAATAATTTAAATACACAATACTTTAATAATTTAAAGACAGCATTTGAATCAGGCCTTCCAATATTTGAAACTGAATGTGGTTCTGTCGAAAGTGGTACTCCTGTTGGTGATTACATTCATAAAGCTCATGCAGATGCATTCTTTAATATGTTAAATAAATATAATATTAGTTATATGTATTTTTGTTGGGAAGCAGGATATTGGGCATATAATATAGTTGATCATAGTAAATATGCATGGGATGAATCACTACCTGATTCTATGATGAGAGAAAGTGGAAGATATTTAAAAAAATTACTTAGAGGAGATGTTCTTTCTGGTGATTATTTAATGATAGAAAATAAGGAAGACCAAGGTTTATACTATAGATCAAGTGAATGGAAAGATAAGATTGTAACAGTTTCATTTAAAAACAAAAAAGATATTCCATCTAGTGCAGTTGTATCATGGGATTTATCAGCCCTTCATGATAATTCAGTTGTTGGTTATCTAACCCCTTCATCTGAATCAGGTATGTATGATTTAATAGTTGCTGCTAATGGTTATGTTAATTTACCTATTTCATCAAGAAATTTATTTAGAGGTTTAACTAAAGTTAAAAGTTATGATTTTAAATATGCTAAAACAGATTGTGTTATGGATATGTCTAGAATGTTTATGGAAAATAAAGAATTAGAAAGCCTTGATTTATCAGGATTTAATGTATCAAGACTTAAATATGTTGGAACTATGTTTAGAAATTGTAATAAATTAAAAATTTTAAATTTAAAAGGATGGAATCCTTCTTTGGAAAGTAATATGGATTCAACATTCTCAGAGTGCCGTAGTCTAGAAGAACTTGATTTATCAGGCTTTGATGTTTCTAAAATAGGAAACTTTACTCATACATTCTATAATTGTCAATCTCTAAAAAAATTAAATATTTCGACATGGAAAACTGGAACAATTTCTAGTTTAAAAAATACATTTTATGGGTTGAGTAATGTTGAGGAAATTGATATGACTGGATTTACAACTTTTAAAGATGAATATGATTCAACAGGTGTATTTGATAAAGTGAATAGTAATGCAGTTATAAAAATTGGAAATGCTGATTTTAAAGCAAAAGAAAAATCTTTATATCCAAGTTTAAATATTAAGTAAAGACTAGAATAAACTAGTCTTTTTTGATACAATTATATATAGTGAAAAAATAAGGAAGTGTGTTATATGAAGAAAGGTTTTACTTTAATTGAATTACTTGCTGTAATAGTAATACT
>CAZFGE010000031.1:0-10670 GCA_964518415.1 uncultured Muribaculaceae bacterium | reverse complement strand
TTTGTTATATCACTATTTTCTTCATTATTATTCTCTTTATATTTTTTTATTTTTTCCAAATATACTTTATGTGTATAGTTATTTATATTTCCATCTGTTAGATTAAAAGATGAATTATCAGGTATTATATAGTTATTAGGAACATTTATAACTTCTACTTCATATTCTCCTACATATCCTCTATCTTGAAATATTCCATTTGATACAGAGTAGTCATTTTTATTGATTTTAAAATCGATGTTTGAGTCAATTAATTCATCTGTATCTTTATCAATAAATTCGATTCTATAGTCGTTATAATATGGTTCATCTGCAATAATTGTTATATATGATGAATTAACGACTTCACCAGTTAAGTCAGCTAAATCCTGTTTTGTATCACTGTGATAATACTTTATATCACCACTACCAGATTTTTTTTCAAATCTTATAGTACCTACTTCACTACTTAAAAATTTAATATATAATGTATTATCTTTAACCCATACTTCATTTTTAGACTCATTAATTATATTAAATGAATCAAGTACATTAAATGTATCTTTTAGTTCAATTGTTTCATATAAAGATCCTGTATATATATTATCTGTAAAAGATGGTTTTTTTAAAAATTTACTTATATATTTATTTATCTCATCTTTTATCTTAACTGTATTAATTGATTGTCCATTCATATTCTTTTCTGTCGTATACGAAAAGCCACCATCATTTGTAATTTTTTGCCATATAAGTTCTTGAGCTGCAAAATAATAATCTTTATTTTTATTTTGTACAAATGAATCAGCATAATTAGCAACCAGTTTAATATAGTCTTTAGTATAATCATCAAAATCATTAAAATAATCATTTTCACTAATATAATTATCTCCAATCCAATTAAAAGGTTCAACACAATAAATTACACGTTCATCATCCATTATAAATCCCATCTGACCAGAATATAACTTATAAGGTGACATTCTATTAGCATATACGCCATCAATATATTCAACACTAGGATTCATTGCATATACAGGTTTAATAATAAATAAAAGCAATAAGAATAATATTTTTTTCATCACAAATTCTCCTTTCTAAACCCCTTCAGTGCTTTAATATAAGGCTTATTTTTTTTAATTACAAATGACTGTTTTTTAAAATTGGAGTATAAAAAAAGACGAATTTTTAAAATTCGTCTAATAGATTTTTAATATTCAGTTTAATTATTTAACCAAATATTAAATTTCATAGTTTTTAAAATATTTTTTTTATTTTATCAACAAATGATTCTTTTTTCTTAGTTGTTACTTTTTTATTTTCAGCTTTTACTACTTTTTTCTCAGATTGAGTCATTAACACAAATTTAGTTTCAGAATCTGTATTAGAATCTTTCATTGTAAATGAATCATATGCTTTACCTAATTTCATTAAAGCTTCTAATCTTGATTGTGTTGTTTTAACATCTCCATTAACTAAATTAGCTACTTTACTAATTCCTTCATTATCAAATTTAGTAATTCCATCAGTTAATGTATTAACACCATTTGTTAAAGTAGTTGATCCAACATTTAACTCATATAATCCTTTAGTTAATGTATTGATATTTGTATTTAAAAGTTTAAGAGATTCTAAAGTTGTTTCTTTTGCTTGATTAGCGACTTCAGTTGCTACTAAGTTAGAAACACCTTTAGCTGTTTCACTTGCTGTTTGTTTAGAGGCACCATAAGCTATCTCACCAGCAATTTCATTAACTAATGCTTTTGTCTTGTCATTTAATAATGCAGCTTGTATTTTTTTAGCTCCTAGATATTGCTTAGCATCTGAAGTTGTACAAGCATCATTAGTAGGATCAGCTGTGCAAAGTTCTATTAATCCTTTAATGTCAGGTTTAACAGTTTCAATATAAATAATTTTTTTATTTAATTCTTCAACATATGATTTTAAAGCATTTGCTTTTATATCTTCTTCTTTTGCTTCTACTGTTTTAACTGCTCCATTAACAGCTAAGTTAGAAATATAATTTAACTTAGTATTATCAATAGCTTCACTATTTTCTAATTCATTTATTTTTTTATTTAATGTATCATTTAGTAATTTTGAACCATTATATGCTTTATTAATTCCATTATTTAATTCTTTTGAACCATCTAATATTTTATTAGATCCTTCAACTAGTTGTTTACTTGAATTAGATAATGTATCTATTTTAGAATACATTGAATCAAATTTATGGAATACATCTAAATCATCTTTATTAATTAATTTAGATGAGATAACTGAATAAATACTTGATAGTTCAAATGACTTAGTATCAAATGATATAGTTATTTTATCAAAGTCTTTTAATTTATTAGTATTTAATGATTCAGATAGTCCTGGAGATGCAATTGCTACAACAATACTATTTTTACCATTTGATACTATTCTACCATTAGTTACTTTAATATTTGAATTAGTAGTATTAGATATAGAAGTTCCCATAGTTACTACAAATGGTGTATATAAAGTTTCATATTTACCATTTACTAAAACATTATGAACATCATGATTTATATAGTTTAAAGTTATTTCAACATTACCTTTTTTACCAAGTAAATCTTTAAGTTCTATTTTTTTACCATCTAATTTATACTCTATACTTAAACTAACAGGAAGTTCTTTATTAGTTTCACCTTGATAATAAATATCTTTTCCTTTAGCATCCCATACTAAGTTAGTACCATCTAATTTATATTTTTCTGTACCATTTAAGTTTAAAATATTTTTTAAATCTGTTTTATCTATAATTTTATCATCAGTATTTTTTAAATACTCACTTACTACAGTTTTTTTAACAGAACCATCACTATTTAATTTTGAATAAACAGTTTCATCTTTAGTTAAAGCGAATACTGGGCAAGATGTTGTTAAAATTGCTGTTGCAAGAAATACTGTACTTATTTTTTTAACATTTTTCATATTATCTCTCCTTTTTAAATCCAATAGTTGTCTTAGATATTAAACCATCAAATAATAATAAGATTGAAGGTAAAATCATTATTACAACTACCATACTTATAATTGCACCTCTAGATATAAGTGTACAAAGAGAACCTATCATCTCTAATTTTGAATATACTCCTACTCCAAATGTAGCAGCAAAGAAACAAAGACCACTTACAAATATAGAGTTAACTGAATTATCTAAAGCAACTTTCATTGCTTTATGTTTTTCAACACCTTTTTTTCTTTCATCTAAATATTTTGTAGTCATTAAAATTGCATAGTCAATTGTTGCTCCTAATTGGATTGTACCAATTACTATTGATGCTATAAATGGAATAGTTGATCCCATATAATATGGAACAGACATATTAACAAAAATAGCAAATTCTATACCACATACTAGAAGTATTGGAAGTGAAATAGATTTAAGTACTAATAACATAATTACTAATATTACACCAATAGATGTGTAGTTAACATTATGGAAGTCTTGATCAGATATTTCAACTAAGTCTTTCATTAATGCTCCTTCGCCAGCAACTATAGACTTTTTATCATATGATTTAACTATTTTGTTAACTTTATCAATTTGATCATTTAACTCATCAGTAGCTGTAGAGTAAATAGAATTTATAAAAATCATTTGATACTTATCACTTTTAAATATTCCTTTTACTTCATCATCTAATATAGCATCAGGAATTCCTAAGCTTGAAAGTTCACTTGATGATAATACTAAGTCAATACCATCTAGTGCTTTAATTTCACTTATCATATCGTTGATATCATTGTTTTTTAAATTATTACTTACAAGTACTACTTCAGGAGATACTATATTATATTCATCCTTAAGTGTAGTATTAGCAACTGAACTAGCTAGATCACTTGGAAGTGATTTATCTAAGTTATAATAAACATCTACATTTTTATTACCATACCATGCTGGTATTAATAGAATTAAGAATACAATAAATATTCCTTTATAATGTTTTAAAGTAAATTCTTTTACATGTTTAAATTCAGGAATAACAGGTTTATGTTTATGTTTTGATAGTTTTTTATCAAATACAAGAATAAGTGCTGGGAAAAGTGTAACAACACAAATAAGACCCATTATAACACCTTTAGCCATTACTATACCTATATCTTTACCTAGTGTTAAATTCATTGTACAAAGTGCTAAAAATCCAGCAACTGTTGTTAAAGATGATCCTAAAACTGACACTAATGTTTCTGCTATAGCTTCACTCATAGCTTTATCTTTATTTTTAGTCTTCTTACATGCACTTTCATATTTGTGATATAAGAATATTGAGAAGTCTGTTGTAACTCCAAGTTGAAGTACTGCAGATATTGCTTTTGTAATATAAGAGATATTACCTAAGAATATATTAGTTCCCATATTAAATAGGATTGCAACACCAATATTACCTAGTAATAAAACTGGAGCAAAGAATGAATCTAATGCAAGCATTAATACTATGATACATAATATTACTGCAATTACTACATATGCTACGATCTCACTATTTGATAAATCCATAGTATCAAGTACCATAGCTGTCATACCACCAATTTTAGTAGATTCATTAGTTATGCTTCTAATTTCTTTTACTGCATCTAATGTTTCTTCATTTGATGTTGATTCTTTAAATGTAATAAGCATAAGTTCACTATTACCTTTTGATACTTTATCTACAATTTCACTTGGTAACATTTCTTTTGGAATTGTTGTACCTGTTAAATCAGATAAGCTCACTACTTTTTCAACACCATCTATTTTTTTAATTTTATCTTCTAACTTTAAAATATCATATGAGCTCATATTTTCAACTACTACTGTTGAGAAAGCACCCATATTGAAATCATCAGCTAGAATATCTTGACCTTTCATAGTCTCTATGTCTTTAGGTAAATATACTAAAATATCATAGTTAATTTTAGTCTTTTCCATACCTATTAAAGCAGGAATTAATAAAAGACAAGATATAATAATAATCATTATTTTGTTTTTACATACAAAATCGCCTAATTTTTTCATACATTTCCTCCTAATCGAATACTAGTGTAGCACAAAAATGACCAGTAGTCAATTCCTTGGTATTTATTTAAATTAATTATTTGTTTTAAAAGGATACTAAATTGACTAATAGTTTTTTATACGTTATAATTTTATTAGATTGAAGGCGATTTTATGAGTGAATTAGTTAAAAAAATAAAGACTAAAATCGAAGATAAGAAGTTAGAAAAAGAAATTAAGCTACTTGATTCAGCTTACAAGCTTTATTTAACAAAAGGAATAAATAATACTTCTATTCAAGATATTGTTAATGAAGCTGGAGTTGCTAAAGGAACATTTTATTTATACTTTAAGGATAAATATGATATTCAAGAAGTATTAACTATAAAAAAATCTAATGAGTTATTTCATAACGCATTAGATAGTTTGAATACAGATGTTATTAATAAATTTGATGATCAATTAATATTTGTAATAGACTATGTTATAGATGAATTAAAGAAAAATCCTGATTTAGTTAAATTTATATATAAAGATTTATCATTTGGTTTTTATAATCAAGGTATTAATACAATTTTTGAAAATGGTGAAATTGGTATATATGAGACATTTATGCATGGTCTTAAAACTAATAATTTAAAACTTAAAAACCCAGAAGTTACTTTATATATGATTATAGAGCTTACTTCTTCTACAATATTTAATTCAATCATAAAAAGTATGCCACTTCCAATTGATGAATATAAACCATATCTTTATAAAACAATTAGAAATATATTAAACGAGGACAAGTAAAAAACTTGTTTTTTGTTTACAAATAATTAATAATAATGTAATATTGAATATAGGAGGATGTTATGAAAAAAACAACAAGAATTATTTATGGTCTATTACTTATTGTGTTTGGATCACTTTTATGTCTAAAAAACTTAAACGTTATTAATTTTGACCTTTTTTTTGATGGATGGTGGACATTATTCATCATAATCCCAAGTTTAATATCAATATTTGATAGTCACTTTAATGAAGGATTTATTGGACTTCTAATAGGTATTTTACTATTACTTGCATGTCAAGACTTTATTACTTTTGATTTAATTTGGAAGTTATTTGTTCCAATATTATTAATCTATATTGGTTTATCTTTATTATTTAAAAATACATTTTCAAAAAAACATAAAGAATTTAAATCAAGTGAAGATGCTAAAAACTATATAGCTGTTTTTGCAGGTCAAAAATATAAAGCTGGAAAAAAGATAGATGACACTAATTGCGTTACTGTATTTGGTGGAATTGACCTAGATTTAAGAGAAGTAAAAATAGATAAAGATATTAAAATATCTTGTGTTAACATTTTTGGTGGTACTGATTTATTTGTACCTAATGATGTTAATATAGTTGTATCTTCAACTGATTGCTTCGGAGGTTGTCAAAACAAAACTAAAGATTGTTCTGGAAAATATACTATTTATATTGAAGCAGTTAATGTTTTTGGTGGATTAGATATAAAATAAAAAGTCAGTTATCTGACTTTTTTTAGTACCTTATACTTTATATTAGAAATTTCATCATTAAATAGTCCACTATTTATATTTCTATTTACTGTAATTATACCTTGTGAATCTTTATATCCCACTTTTAAATCAAGATTTAATTCATCTTTAAAAAGTAACAAATCAACATCTTTATGATTATAAAAGATGTCTGCAATCATATAATCAAATATAGTATTTGATACAAAGCGATAATCCATATATACATTATCTAAATAAAGAACTTTTTTACCATCTATTTCAAATAAATGTTCTTCAATCTCAGTTGTATTAAAATGATATACTTTATCTTTTTCATACGAATTATTTTGTACATTAAATAAGAACTTTGCATATTCTAAATCTTCTTCTATAAGAGAATTATAATTGTTTCTAACCAATCTAAAATTAGGACCGAAATCATCATAAAAATTCATATCATCTAAAACTATATATTTTTTTATATTAGGATGTTTATTCAAATAACTCTTGATTGCTTCTTTTTTTGTTATAAATATATTTGGATCTGTTACATCAATCAAATAATCCTCTAAATCATATATTTTAAAAAATGCTTTTAAATATTCAAATTTTGTATCTCTCCAATCACTTGATAGTACAATATTAGATAATGTTGTATCAAGAATCTCTTTTAATATTCCAACTGATGTTGGTCTCCAATCATAATAAACTGCTCCTATATCATAATCTTTTACATCTAAATATCTTGAATCATTATATTTTTCATATAAATATTCTTTTAGTTTTTTATTATCATGGTCAAATCTTTTTTGAGTTCCAGGTTGTATTACTCCATCAATATCCAAAAATACTGTTCTATTTTCACCAACAATTTCATTTATTTTATTAATGCCATAATAATTATCTTTAAATAAATCTCTTCCTTTATGCATAAAACACCCTATTTCTTTTTTACTTTAACTCCATCATCATGACCTATATCCCATCCAAATCCTGAAATGTTATATAAAATATTATTAATGTAATCTATATTTTTATTACCTATTATCTCATCAGTAGTAGTTATAAGTTTACTTTCACTGTCTCCTTCAAATATTGATGAGATATTTCCTAACCTATCTATTGATATACCTTCCATTTTTCTATTTGAGTCAATTGTAAGTTCGCTTATGTATTTAAAATTTTCATCATTCATTTTATATATTGTTAGTTTACTGTCTATAACGCCAAGTGATGATGATAAGATTAAATACGTATCATTATCTTTTTCATAGAAAGCCATTCCTTGTACACATCTTGCTTTATCTAAACTATAGTATGTATTTTTGGTAGATACTATCATATTATCAACAACATTATATTCTGTCTTCACCATAACACCATTAAATCCAAAATCTATTGAGTATAATGCATTATTATAAAAAGTTAGAGTTGATGCTTGTTGTTTAACATCAAAGTCATTTTCTATAATAGCTAGATTTGAGTTAACTTTATTTGTTAAATCTATATGAACACTATTTGTTATATCATTCGCATTATCAAGTGTTTTCATTAAAACGGAGTAATCGTATGTTTTAATAGAACCATTAGATCCTGTTATAAATAAAACATCATTTATAGGATCATATGTCATTCCACCTACATGATTCTTATTTGGAAGTGTTATATAGCCTTCATAACTACCTGATTCTCTTTCAAATATATATATTCTTGAATTAGATCCACTCTTATAAGCAGAAATTAATATTGATGGGTATGTTCCACCTACTATTGTATAACCTTGTTGAATAAATCCATCTTCCATTATTTTTGAATAGTCTAAATTATTAGATTCTACATATTCTTTATTAAAGTTTAAATCGGATGAAATATAATTAGTATCTTCTATATTATTTGACAAATTTGTTTTGAAATTGTCGGTATCAACATCTACAATCTTTTTCTTTTTAACTGATTTATTAATATAATTAAATTCAAGTAAATAAGTGTCAAGTTCATCATCAATTATTATTTCTTGATCAAATCCACTACTTGAATATATTCTATATCTTCCTTTATTAAGTCTTATATATGTATCACTATTTTCATTTGTTTCAACGCCTAGTATAGCAACTACTTCATTCTTATTATTTAAAATAGATATAACATCTTCTGAATTAAGTTTAAAAATGTTTTTAAATTTACATATTACTTTAACTGAATTATCTTCTTCAACTATTTTTTCATCACACAAATCATCTACTACATTTTTAATATTAGGATATAAGCTAAGTGAAAGTGCGATTAATAGTGCGAGATTTCTCTTGTTATATTTCATACTATCACTTCCAGTTTAACTATTATATCATATTTTGACAAATATTTATATGTGTGCTAGTATAAATGGCACATTAGGAGGAACTTATGGAATCATTTAAGTTAATTAACAATTATATAAACAATTTATATAAAAAAGGAATAAGTTCCTTCAGTGATATAAATCATTTAAATGATAGTGGTGAGTTAGCTAAAAAGTTTGATGAATTAAATATTAAAAAATTACTTAATCAAGAATTTGGAATTCTTTTAGAAATATTATTTGATGATAATAAATATTATTACAATAAAAAAATAATTCTTGAAGCATCTTTAACTCCTTGGTTAAATCCAGTTAGCGAGTACGCTTTAGCTACGTATTTAGGTAATAAAAATATTTATAAAAATTTACCACTCTTATTTAAAGAAATAATTGATAAGACTAATATAGTCTATTATAAATCTCTAACACTCAATGATATCAAAGCACAAATTTTTAAATATTACGATGTTGTTGAGACTATAGATAATAACAAATTATTATGTGAGTATAAACCAAAACCTTTAATGAATAGTTTTTTATATAACAAATACGATTCTAATTATAATGGTATAGATATTAGTAACAAGAATTCATTTTTTATTACTGCAGAGCATTATACTTTTGATTTAGAAAAAAATCAATCTACAGCCTGGGTTTCTAAAGATTTTGGAGATGGATATGGTTTTGATATATACAGTTTTGATACAAATTTATGGAAAGAAAAATTAATTGAAGTCAAAAGTGGTTCTACTGATTATTTTACTTTATCAGAAAATGAAGTAAATGTTATGAGAAATTCATTTCATAAAGGGGCTTTATACTATATTTATAAATACACATATAACAAAAGTGACAATAAGATATACGCAACTACTTTGAGATACGATAATGAATTAGATGCACTTGTTGATGATTTTAGCATCTATAAAATAGAGAAACAAGATGACTACTACTTGGTTTCTATGAATAATAAAGTTAAAAAGATAGGGTGATTATATGGAATTAATACTTGGTTATATTACAATTATGGGAATTATTATTGGAGGATTTACTATTTATAAAGGAAATAAAAGACATGGAATAATACAATTACTTTTAAATGTAATTATGTTGTTATTTACTATGTTGTTTTTAAAAAGTAAGTTATTTTTAGATTTTGGTGGGTCTGATAATGATTATTTGATAGTAAGAGGACTAAGTGGTAAAACCATAGAACCTTTAATCTTATTTATTGTTTTTGTTAATTTAATGGTTATTATGTTTATTAACTTATTTGACCTATTAAATGTAAAGGAAAAGTACAAAAAAAGAATTATTAAAAAAATGAAGATGATTTTATAACACAATCATCTTTTTTTTGATATAATTATTTTCGGTGATTTTTTTGAAAAGTTTTTATATTGACGAAGCATCTACTGAAAATAATTACGGCATATATGAAAGCTTAATAACAAATGATATTAAACATCACGAATCAATTGGAATAATTAATTCTAAAAATTACTATTATCAGTATAATACAAGTATTTTAAAAAATAGTAATATAGCAAATTATGATTTTAAATTTTCTATTGGAAAAGAACAAATCAATATACTTGCTACCGATTATAATAAAGAAATAAATAAATTTAATATGGAAGTCATTATTAATATGTTAAATGAAGTATATTCATATAATAAAGAAAAAGATAACAAAATGTATGTGTTTGTACCTGGAAACTTTTTTATTGATTCAAAGCATAGATTATCTAATGATATTTTATCTTTGATTAATGAATGCCAAATTAAATATAGTAGTATGCTTGAAATAAATGAAGAGACTATTTAGTCTCTT
>CAZFGE010000030.1:0-10697 GCA_964518415.1 uncultured Muribaculaceae bacterium | reverse complement strand
TATTGCTTTGATTAATCCTTCTATTATATGAAGTCTTTTATTATAAACATCTAAATCAAATTTACATCTTCTTGTAATTACTTCTTTTTGATGTTCAATATAAGCATCTAATATAGGAATTATACCTACAGTCATTGGTCTACCATCTTTTATAGCAACCATATTATAGTTATAAGATACTTGTAAGTCAGTATTTTTAAGTAAGTAATTTAGTATTAATTCCTTATCAGCATCTTTCTTTAAAATGATATCAATTCTAGTTGGATCTTCAAAGTTAGATTCATCAAGTACCTCTTGAATACCTTCTATTTTTTTATCTATTCTAATTTCATCTATTTTTTTAACTAAAGCTGATTTATTAACTTCAAAAGGTATCTCAGTTACAACTATCATGTCTTTACCTTTAGAGCTTACAAATTCACATTTAGATTTAACCATTACTTTACCACGACCTGTAGTAAAAGCATCTATTATTCCTTTTTTACCTTCTACGATAGCTCCTGTTGGAAAATCTGGTCCTTTAATAATTTCAAGTAAAGTATCTAGTCTACAGTTTGGAGAATCAATTCTTTTTATTGTAGCATCTATTACTTCACCTAAGTTATGGGTTGGTATATTTGTTGCATATCCAGCAGATATTCCGTTTGCTCCATTAACAAGCAAGTTAGGAAATTTAGAAGGAAGCACAACTGGTTCTTTTAAGGTATCATCAAAGTTCCATACCATATCAACAGTATCTTTATCGATATCTTTTAATAGTTCCATACTTATTTTAGATAGTCTTGCTTCTGTATAACGCATTGCGGCAGCAGAGTCCCCATCAATAGAACCATTATTACCATGCATATCAATGTATGGAGTATTTTGTTTCCACCATTGACTCATACGAACCATTGCATCATATATAGAAGAGTCACCATGAGGGTGATAATTACCCATTATATTACCAACTGCTTTAGCTGATTTTTTATATGGTTTATCAAATGTATTTTTATCTCTATACATTGCATATAGTATTCTTCTTTGTACAGGTTTAAGTCCGTCTCTGATATCTGGAAGAGCTCTATCTTGAATGATTGATTTAGAGTATCTACCAAATCTCTCTCCCATTATCTCTTCTAGTGAATAATCATATATTTTGTTAAGTATTGTCTCCATAACATCACCTACTCAATTATAACAAAAAAAAGGCTTTTAGGCAAAGAAATTGCTTAAAAACCATAAATATTTTCTCATAAAAAGAACATTTTATCCAGGTAAAATGGTTATGTTATAATTATTACCATTATAATCACTTGCTACCGATGCATAAAAATATAAGATATCACCAGATGATAAATATGTTCTAATAGAGTCATGTACTGCTTTATAGTTTGTAGTTGAATTAGCATCCAATATAGGAGTATCAGAAGTACTTTTATTATTTTTATATACTCTCATACGTTGATTATAAGTACCTTTTGAAACGGTTAAATATATTGTATAGTATCCTGATTTTAATATTTTTAATCCTCCATTATCCATTGTAAATCTGTTAGTATCAAATATTACAGTTCTTCCATTTGATGCAGTTGTATCAAATGATTCCCAATGATTCGTTGTTGCATATGATTGATGCAAAAAAACAGCAGCAGTTGAAGGACACGATGAACAACAACTAGAGCAACTAGAATATAACCCACTTGTTTTACATGTCGCAGTAGCATAATTAGTTACATCTACTGCACTTGATGTTCCTGTTGATGATATTGTTATTTGTTTATTTCCTGATGGGGCTGGAATATAATTTTTTACTTTATCATGTAAATCATTAAGTGCATCTTTTACATCACTTACGTTCCATGTTGTATCACTTGGAGTATATGATACTTCATTTGAAGAATATAAATAATTAGAAATGGCAAATACACTAGATCCAAATATAATTCCGCCTATTATTATTCCTAATATAAAACTTTTTTTCATATTGATATCCCTTCTATTTTACTCTATGTAAAGTATACCCCCCCCCGGGCGATTTTGTCAAGACAAACGGCATTATATTATAGACTTAACAATAAAAAAAAGAGAACTTAGTCTCTTTTTAAAATAAACTCAATTGATTTGATTCAGGCATTCCTTCAAATATACCCATTAGTCTCATCTTTTCAATCATAGTAGATGATACCTTACATCTAACTTGGAAGTCTTCAATAGATATAAAAGGTCTTTTTTCTCTTTCTTCTACTATGTTATTAGCAACTGACTCACCAAGTCCATCTATTGATGTAAATGATGGATACATAGAAGTATCATCTTTAGGTTTCCATGTTCTTGCATTTGATTCATATAAATCAACATTTAAAAACTTAATTCCACGTGCTGATGCTTCAAGCGCTAGATGTAGAGATTCTGCTACACCTTGATCTTTGTTAGTTGCTTCATTACCTTTATTTTGTATTTCAATTAATGTGTTTTTAATTGCATCATAACCTTGAATCATAGCGTCTACATTAAAGTCTGTTGCTTTACTTGAGAACCAAGAAGCATAATAATGAACTGGCATATGTACTTTAAACCAAGCAATTCTAAATGCACTTATTACGTATGCTGCCGCATGTGCTTTTGGGAACATGTATTTAATCTTAGCACAGCACTCTATATACCAATCAGCTATACCTTCTTTTTTCATTAAATCAACATATTCTAACCATTGTTCATGATCTTTTGGTTTACTTGCTCTACCTTTACGTACAAATTCCATAATTTTAAATGCTTTAATAGGTTCAAGTCCATTATACATTAAGTATACCATGATATCGTCACGACAACCTATAACTTCACTAAATGGTACAACACCATTTCTAACTAAGTCTTGAGAGTTTCCTACCCATACATCAGTACCATGAGATAGTCCTGATATTTTAATCAACTCTGCAAATGTTTTAGGTTTAGTATCTTCTACCATTGAGATTGTAAACTTAGTACCAAATTCAGGTATTCCAAGTGTTCCTGTATTACACATTATTTGTTCAGGTGTTACACCTAATGGTTTAGGGGACAAAAATATACCCATAGTCTCTTTATCATCAAGTGGAACCTTTGTTACATCCATACCAGTAGTTTCTTGAATCATTCTTAACTGTGTTGGATCTGAGTGACCTAAAATATCTAGTTTAAGTACACAGTCTTCAATTTTGTGGTAATCAAAGTGTGTTGTTCTCCAAGCAGAATTTGGATCATCTGCAGGATATTGGAATGGAGTAAAGTCAAATACATCCATATAGTCTGGAATTACTACTATTCCACCTGGGTGTTGTCCTGTTGTTCTTTTAACTCCTGTACAACCTAATGATAACCTTTCAACTTCTGCTGTACGCATTACAATATTTTTATCCTCACAGTATCCTTTAACATAACCGAATGCAGTTTTACTAGCTACTGTACCAATAGTACCTGCTCTATAAACATTATCAACACCGAATAATACTTTTGTATATTCATGAGTTGCTGCTTGGTTTAAATCACTAAAGTTAAGGTCTATATCTGGAACCTTATCAGCATTAAATCCTAAGAATGTAGCGAATGGAATATCTTGACCATCTTTTATCATGTCAGTTCCACATTTTGGGCATTTTTTACTAGGCAAATCTATTCCACAAGAATACTTACTACCTAAAGTTTCACCATCATCATCATTGAATATTGAATGTTTACAATTTGGACATCTATAGTGAGCTGGAAGTGAGTTAACCTCAGTTATACCCATCATGGTTGCTACAAAGCTTGATCCAACAGATCCACGGGAACCTACTAAGAATCCATCATTGTTAGACTTTTTAACAAGTCTTTGAGCAATTAGATAGATTGGGTCAAACCCTGCTCCTATTACACCACCAAGTGAAGATTTTAATTTTTTCTCTAATTCTTCATCAGTTAATTCTTCTTCAATAGTTTTCTTTAGATAATCTCTAACATATCCTTTTGTATTATCTGATCCTTTTAATATTACATCATGAAGTGTTTTAAATCCAACTTCATCTGTATAGTTATCACCTAAGTTATATTTAACAGCTGTAAATACTATATCTCCATATAACTCTTTAGCAATTCTCTCTTCAATGTTATAAGGAAGAGGTGATCCATACCATGATTCTGCTTTTTCATAAACTAAGTCTGTTACAACTCTTGGACAATCCAGATATGTTCCATCATCATTTTTAACACGTGGTGAGAATGGTACTCCACCAGTATCTATGATAACTTCAATATCTTCAATCATATCAGCTATCTTATTAGTATTAGTTACTACTAATTCATATGCTTTATCATCACCCAAATAAGCAAAGTCTGATAACATCTCACGAGTTGTTCTAAAGTGATAACTAGGAATTTTATTGTATTTTGCAAGTGGATGTCTTCCTCCACCTGGTACTTTTTGATTAACTATAATTTCTCTATAGATTTTATCTTCAGGTTTTAAATGATGTACATCTCCTGTTGCTACTACAATTTTTCCTGAGTCTTCTGTTACCTTAATAATTTTTTTAACAACTTCAATTAATTCTTCTTTAGATCCAAAGTCACCTGATTCAAGTAAATGTGAATATAAATCAAGTGGTTGTATCTCTACATAGTCATAAAAACTTATTATATTAGCAAGTTCTTCTTCTGATTTGCTTCTTGCTTCTATAAATACTTCTGATTCATAGCATCCACTACCAATAAGTAATCCTTCTCTATGTTCTTCAATAACACTTCTTAATATTCTTGGTGTTTTATATAAATATGTTGTATTAGCTAACGATATAATTTTAAATAAGTTTTTAAGACCTTTTTTATTTAAACATAATAAATTTACATGGAATGATCTACCATATTTATGTATCTCATCTTTTGATACTAATTTATCTAAATCTGTCATTAATTCATAATTTGTATTATTAAGTTTAGTTAACATTTTAGCAAATACTAAAGCAGTTCCCTCAGCATCATAGTCAGCTCTATGGTGTGATTCTTCATCAAAAGGAACATTATATCTTTTAACTAAAGCAGATAAACTATGTCTTGCATAAGTATTATCCATTGTACGAGATAGCTCTAATGTATCTATAACGGGATTAGTTAGTTCTCCTAAATCATATTTTTTATAAGCCATCTCTAAGAATGATGTATCGAATTTAGCATTGTGAGCAACAAGTGGTAAATCACCAATCCACTCTTTAAATGCTATTACAGATTCTCTTTCTTTTGGCTTTCCTTTAACCATTTCATTTGTAATACTTGTGACAGAGGTAATACGTTCACTAATCTCCACTTCTGGATCTATTAATTGATCATATCTATCTATAATCATTCCGTCTTTTAGTTTAACAGCACCTATTTCAATTATTGAGTCTTTACCACCGGCATTAAAACCTGTTGTCTCAAGGTCGAATACAACATAAGTATTATCTAAAAGTTTTGTATTAGTAGGTCTTTTTACGATATTTACTGTATCATCTATTAAAGTAAGTTCAGTACCATAAATACCTAAGAACTTATCTTTATCATCTACTCCTTTATTCATTCCTTTAATTAAGTTAAATACATTAGGGAATGCTTGACACCCATTATGATCAGTTACAGCAATACCTCTCATACCCCATTTTTTAGCAGTTTTAACGAGGTCATCAGGTGTTACTACACCATCCATTTGACTCATCATTGTATGAGCATGTAACTCTACTCTTTTAACTGGTGCATCATCTATAACTTCTTCAATCTCTTTTTCTAAAATATTAATATCTAAAATAGAAAGTGATATATCTGGATTATATTTATCCGCTTCTTTAACACGGGCTCTAATCTTATACCATTTACCATCTTCTACTTTAGGAACTTCTTCTGTTCCATTCATGAAAAGTGTTGCATATATACTATCTGTATAGTCAGTTAGTTTTAAGTTTAATATTTTAAATTCTCTACCATCTTTTGTTTTGATTTCTCTAAGTTCACTACCAAATACATATGCTTCTACTGTTACAGTTTGATTAACCTCTACTATTGTATCCATACGAGTAAATGTATCATTAATAAGTCTACCGTATAATACATCAGGATGGTCTTCTTTAACCTTATCTTTTCTTACATAATTAAATTTAGGCTTAGCTTTTTCTACAGGTTCTTCTACTTTTGGTTGTTCTACTATAACTGGTCTTACAATTTCTTTTTTTTCTTCTAGTTTTATTTTAACTAAGTAACCAACTTTATTAAGCGCATTTTCTAACTCTTTTAGTTTAGATTCATCTATTTTGTCATTAGTCTCAATAGTTAGATTACCTGCTCTATATAAGATATCATCATTACCTTTTAATTCTTCTATATTTAATTTGTCCACAAAAAAATCAAAGTATTTATAAAATTCTTTATGATTATTACCACCTGATATTATATTTAAATTAGTTTTAATTTTAAAATAATTATTTAATAATTCTTCTATTTTTAAATATAAATCTAAATCTAAGTGGTCCTTTAAATCAAGTACTACAGTACAGTTATCTTTTGTATTATTTAAGACAATTCTATCTAACTTTCCGCCTTCAAAATATTTATATAAACTATTATCTAAGTTAATTTTTTTTAGTAATTTTTCTAAATTATCTTGCATAATACCACCCTATTTCAATTGTATCAAAAAAAAGGTTTTTAATAAACCTTATTTGACAAAATTTAACTAATTTAAAATAATTATGGTCTTACATTTAATCCTGTAATTTTTGTTGGAATACATGAACCATTGGAATCATAATATTTTCCATCAGAATCATTAATATCTGCACCTGCTCTAAACTTTACACTATTACTAGAAACATAATTTATATTTCTAAAACGTGCTCCACCATCAAAATGTGTAGATAAACTAATTCTATAACCATTAGTATTTGTTGTATTAACAAAATGCGAATATGGGACAATTATAGATGATTCATCACTGGATGAAGCTTTTGATTTAAAGTAAAATTTTATAAATGAATAATTACTAAATGATCCAGAATCAAGTGTTATAGTTTTTCCTGAAAAAGAACTATTAGGACTAGGATTTATCCACAATGTTGTTTCAGATAAATATCCACTTGATGATGAGCAACTACTTGCAGTTACTTTACCTTCACCATTATGATATCCAGCAGGAATTGTATAACTTCCACCTGGACTTATAGATTGTGTAACCTTACCTCTATTTACTATACTACCAAGCGTTGTAATTACTGAAGATAAAGAGTTCCCATTTGCATTCACTGCTTTTGCAATACTTGTATTTTTTAAATCAGTTAAAGCTGTTCCACTTGTTGATCTTAAATTATCTATTGCTTCTTTTACATTTCCTACATTCCAACTAGAATCAGATGGTGTATATGATACTTCATTTGAAGAATATAAATAACTTGTAACAGCATATACACTAGATCCAAATATAATTCCGCCTATTATTATTCCTAATATAAATTTCTTCATTCTATTCCTACTTTCTATTTTACTATATCTAAAGTATACCCCCCCCCGGGGGATTTTGTCAATAAAAAAGAACACTATATGTGTTCTATTTATTTGTATTATTATAATAATTAAATTCAGATAATCTTGAAGATAACATTTCTAATTCATCATCTTCAAAGTCTATTAAATAGTCCTCAATCCTAAATAACAAATCACTAACTGATGAACAAGATTTATAATTAATACCAACTCTTTTAAGTATCTCTTCTTCATTATTGTTAAGCATAATACCATTACCTACATCATGCATAAAATCTTTAGTTACATCTAAACTTTTTATATATTCGTCCATTATTCACCTATTAATTTCTTTAAAGCAGATATTACTCCAAGTTTTCCATATGTATAAGTAAGTCCACCTTGTTGGTATGCAATATATGGTTTTCTTATAGGACCATCACAAGATAATTCTATACTAGATCCTTGAGTAAATGATCCTGAAGCCATTATTACTTTATCATCATATCCAGGCATATCCCAAGGTTCAGGAACTGCACTTGCATCTATCGGAGATGCTGCTTGAATACCTTGAACATATTTAATAAGCATATCTGGATCATTAAATGTAATTGCACATACTATATCAGCATGTTCTACATTATATTTAGGAGATACTTGATATCCAAGACTTTCTAACATATAACTTGTAAGTATTGATGTTTTAAGTGATGCAGCTACAACACTAGGTGCCATAAATAGTCCTTGTAAAATCATTTTATTTTGTCCTAAAGATGGTCCAACTTCTTTAGCTTCACCAGGTAAGTTTAATCTCTCACTACATAGATGAACTAAATCTTTTTTACCTACAATATATGCGCCATTAGGAGCAAGTCCTGCGCCTAAATTCTTAATAAGTGATCCAACTACAATATCAGCACCCACTTCTGTAGGTTCTAATTCACTTACAAATTCACAATAACAGTTATCAATCATAACTATAGTATCAGGGCTAACACTTTTAATTAATTTAATTACTTTTTCTACTTTATCAATAGTAAGTGAGTCTCTATTAGAGTATCCACGTGATCTTTGAATTTCAATTAATTTTACATTGTTATTTTTTAAATATTCTTCTATTTTTCATAATCAAAATCATTATTTAATAAATCTATTTCATCATAATTTATACCAAATGATTTTAAAGATGAAGGATTATCTTTAATACCAATTACTTCGTGTAATGTATCATAAGGTGTACCTGATATAGAAAGCATTAAGTCATTAGGTCTTAAAAGGCCAAATAAACATACAGTTAAAGCATGTGAACCTGATATAAACTGACTTCTAACTAATGCATCTTCCGCTTTAAATATATCAGCATATATTCTCTCTATCGTATCACGTCCTATATCATCATACCCATATCCTGTTGTTTGATTAAAATGAATTTCAGATAAATTATTCTTTTTAAATGCATCAAGTACTTTTTTACTATTTAAAAATTCTATTTCATCTACTTTATTAAATATGTCTTTTAAAGCAACCTCAGCCTCTTTAACTTTTTCTTCTATCATAATGTCCCTCCATCAATTCTAATAGTCTCATTATTAATGTAATCATTTAAACATAAGAAAGCAACTAAACGAGCTACTTCTTCTACCTCACCAAATCTTTGTTTTAATATATTTTTAGATTCTTCTAATTCTAACATACCATCTAAGTTATCATTTAATGATTTTACTTTATCAGACATAATCCATCCAGGGCATACAGCATTAACAGATACATATGGACTAAAGTACTTAGCTAAATTATGAGTTAGTGATATTAGTCCTGTTTTTGATGCATCATATTCAAGTGTTACTGGATCATATTTATCAAGCGCATTATTACTTGATATATTGATTATTCTTCCCCACTTGTTATCATACATTATTTTTCCATAATGCTTACTTAGTAAAAAAGGCGCAACAAAATTAATATTTAAAGTTTTATTAAAAGACTCTTTTGTTTTATCTAGTAAATCTGAGTTTAGTTCTAAAGAAGCATTGTTAACAAGTATATCAACAAACTTAACTTTTTCGAATAAATTATTAATTTCACTTTCATTTTCTAGGTTACATTTAATTGTCATACATTTAACACTATATTTACTAATCAACTCTTCTTTTAATAAACTAGCTTTATCTTCATTAGAATTATAATGAATAATAATATTACAATTTAATTTAGCAAGTTCAGTGCATATAGCGCTTCCTATACCACTAGTTGCTCCTGTAACTAAAGCATATCTGTCTTTAAGCATATAACCACCTCATTTATCTCCATTAATATACCATAAAATTTAATAAAAAAAAAGATATTAGATCAAAGGTAATCTAATTGTTACCTTTGTTCCAATATTCTCTTTTGACGAATATAAAAGCATTCCATTATGTTCTTTAATAATTTCATTTGATAAAAAGACACCAAGACCTGTTCCTCTTTCTTTTGTTGTAAAAAAGGCTTCTTTAAGTTTAGCTAAATCTTCTTTTTTTATACCAATTCCATTATCTTCAATTATTATATCAATTTGTTTTCTATTAATTAACGTGGATATTTTAATTTCACCTTTTTTGCTTATTGATTCAATACTATTTTTTATTATATTAATAAGTGTTTGTTTAAGTCTATTATAGTCACCATTTATAATTATCTCATCATCAGATATATTATAACTAACAGCAACATTTTTATTATTTATTATTGGTTTTAATGAAGATATAGTATCTTCTAAAAGCATATTAACATCCATTATATCTTTATTAATCTTTATTTTAGAAATTGATAGATAATCTTCTAATAAAGTTAATGTTCTATTAATCTCTGACTTTATAATTGGAATATATTTTTTAGAATGTTCTATATTAGAAACATCATACATATCTAAATATCCTTTACATACAGCTATAGGATTTTTTATTTCATGTGTTATTTTAAATAAAGAA
Source organism: uncultured Muribaculaceae bacterium (assembly GCA_964518415.1). Lineage (GTDB taxonomy): Bacteria > Bacillota_I > Bacilli_A > RF39 > UBA660 > CAJOJO01. The sequence goes on along the minus strand of CAZFGE010000030.1, from coordinate 252 downwards.
TCAACTATTCTTTTTTCTTTTTCAATATCAGTTATATCTTTAAATAAATTCATAACGCTTTCCATTTTAATAAATAAATATATTTTTAAATTTATAATTATATAAAAAACTATTAATGGAATAATTATTTTTTCTTTAAAATATATAATATACATAATTCCTATAAAAAAGATTATTATATTTGAAAATAAATATTTTTTATTTATTAGGTTTGTATTATATAGAATATAGAATAGTAAATATTCAAGCACT
>CAZFGE010000029.1:0-10987 GCA_964518415.1 uncultured Muribaculaceae bacterium | reverse complement strand
TCTGATGTTGGAACTATTGCTAAAATTAAAAAATTTATAGAGCTTCCTAATGGTTTAATTAGAGTAACTTTAAAAGGATTATCAAGAGCTGATATTATAAATTATTCTAATATTGATGGGTTAGAGGCTATTGCAAAAGAAAAGAAGGATTTAAGAGTTTCTAATGAAGAAATAGTTATTGGAAAACTAAAAAAGGAATTAGATGAATATCTATCCTTACCAGAATCAACAAATGGTTTTATAAATGATTTAAAAAATGTTAAAGAATTAAATATTTATACTGATATTGTTTCATCTAATATAATTAAAAACACAAATAGACTTTTTGATTATTTAAAAGAAATAGATCCTTTAACTCGTTCTAAAATGATTTTAGAGGATATTTATAAAATTAAGGACGTGTATCAAGTTGAACAAAATTTAGATACGAAACTTCAAAAAAAATTAGATGAAAATCAAAGAGAGTTTTTACTTCGTGAGAAAATTAAATTAATTAAACAAGAGCTTGGAGATTCTATTATTATGGAATCTGATGTTGATGAGTTAAATCAACGTTTAGCTAATCTAAAGGCATCAAATAGTGTTATTGAAAGAATATCTCGTGAGATAAAAAGATATAGTATGATTCCATCATCATCACCTGAGATATCTATAATTAGAAACTATATAGATATAATGCTGTCATTACCATGGGGCAATACTACAATTGATAATGATGATTTATCTGATGTTAGAGAAAAGTTAGATAAAACACACGATGGACTAGAAAAAGTAAAGAGTCGTATTATTGAATATTTAGGCGTTAAAAAAGTTACTAATTCAGTTAATGGACCAATTCTATGCTTAGTTGGTCCACCTGGAGTAGGTAAGACAACACTTGCATTTTCTATAGCTGATGCAATGCATAGAAAGTTTGCCAAAATATCTGTTGGTGGTATTAATGATGAAGCTGAAATAATTTGACATAGAAGAACATATTTGGGAGCTTCACCTGGTAGAATTATAAATCAAATAAAAAAATGTGGAAGTTCTAATCCGGTTTTTCTAATTGATGAGATAGATAAAATGACTTCTAATTATAAAGGAGATCCTGCAAGCGTTCTATTAGAAGTATTGGATCAAAATCAAAACAAATTTTTTAAAGATAATTATATAGAAGAAGAATATGATTTATCTCGTGTTATGTTTATTCTAACAGCTAATTATATAGATGATATACCTGAGGCTTTAAGAGATAGACTAGAAATAGTTAACTTATCGGGTTATATTGAATATGAAAAGTTAGATATTGCGCGTAATTATTTAATACCTAAAATATGTAAAGACCATGGACTTAATCCTGCTTCATTTGTAATAAGCGATACATCTCTTTTAAAAATTATTAGATGTTATACTAAAGAAGCAGGTGTAAGAGAACTCGAAAGAAAAATTTCATCTATTGTTAGAAAAATAATAACTGACATGTCAGATAAAAAAATTAAAAAAAATAAAATAACAATTACAAAAAATTTATTACAAGAATACCTAGGAAATCCAGAATATGAATGTAGTAATATTTGTTCAAATGAGGTAGGCGTTGTAAATGCACTTTTTTATACTAGATTTGGAGGAGATGTTCTTCCAATTGAAGTTTCTTCTTTTAAAGGAAATGGTAATATAACACTTACAGGATCACTTGGTAGTGTTATTAAAGAAAGTGCTATCGTTGCTCTTAATTATATAAAATCAAATTATGAACAATTTAATATTGATTATAGTAGTATTATAGAAAAAGATATACATATTCATATACCTAATGGTGCTATTCCTAAAGACGGACCTAGTGCAGGTGTTGCTTTAACAAGTGCTCTAATTAGTTTATTCAAGAATAAAAAAATAAAAAATGATATCGCTTTTACAGGTGAAATTACTTTAAAAGGACATATTCTTCCAATTGGTGGTTTAAAAGAAAAATCAATTGGTGCTCTAAGAGCCGGAGTGAAAAAAATATATGTTCCATATTGTAATATGAATGAAGTAGATGATCTGCCACAAGAGGTAAAAGAAAATATTGAATTCATTTTTGTAAAAGATTATAAAGAAATATATGAGGGAGTATTATCATGAAGAAAGATTTAAAAGAATATTATGAACTTGTTTCATATAGAAGACTTATTGATTATTTGCTTTTAAAACATAATGTTAATGATGAATTAGATAAATTTAAAGATATAATTTTAACTGAAGAGTTTTTAGTTGTATTAAAATTATTTATAAGTGATATTAATAAGTATGGCGCAGGATATCCAGAAATATCAAAAGAAAATGCCTTTAAAATTGTTAATTATATAAAGCTAAATAGCAATTTATATAATTCGGAATGTATTGATGAGATAAATAAAATGAATAAATTTTCATATGATAAGTATTATTATGAATATACTTTAAAACAGTCTTCTATTAATTTAGAGTCTTATCAAAATACTGCGCTATGGAATGTTGAAGATATAGAAGAATCGCTTTTATATGACTTTATTGTAACAATGTCACTTAACACAGATGATATGGATTTTTTAAATAATTATTTAAATAATTTTATATTTAGTAAGAACACTGTTTTATCATTAAATAAAATAGTGAGTGAAAATGATAAATTATTAAGTGATAAAGAGATTAAAAGAAGAATTAGAACAATTGTAAAATCAAACTTAAAATTACTTGATAATATAGATGAAAATAACAGACGTGAAATGATTGAATTATATGTTTCTAAAAACTATAAAGAGCAAGAGAATGTTGAATTTTATATTCATGAATTTGATATATTTAAAGAGCTTAATTTAAATGTTTTAAATAAACTAAGTAATAATAAGTATAATGCATTTAATATAGAATCTATTCATCAATATTATGACTATTTAGTTATTGAGAATTATTTAAATGCAGATAGTAATATAAAATCAAAAGATTTAATTTTAAATAATATTTATTTTTATATTGATAATGTTTTATCACTTTCTTTAAATAATAAAAAACAATTAATTGGATTACTTAATGAAAAAAAAGAATTTTTAACTTCCTTTGAACTTGAAAAATTAAATAGTTATATTGAAAAAATAAACTTAAAAACTACAAATAAAGATAATGATATTATATATGAATTTAAAACACGTAGTAATATGCTTACATTCATTAAAGCAAAAATTGATAATAAAAAAGGCGATAATGCACTATACAATAAAGTTTTAGCTAGTAAGTCTCAAGATCTTTATAATATTGAAATGCTTATCAAAGATGATGAATATTTTAATAAGAATATAATGTATGCGAATATGTTATCTTTTCAATATAGTTTAAAAAAATTTATGAATGAATATCCAAGCATGTTTTTAAATGATGTTATATTATCTAGAGCATTAACAATTATAAATAAATATGATGGTTTGGATGCAAAAGTTTTAAAAAAGAAATTAGAGAAAATTAAAAAGGCATAAAATGCCTTTTTTTTAATATACTTAAATGAAAGAGAGATGATTATTATTAAAAAGATTGTTCCATTTAAAAAAGATATTTTATTTGATACTGATATATATGAGATAACAAGTATTTCACTTGATCATGAATTTAATATTGATTCTAATATTTTAACTGGTAAATTTGTAATTAGTGGAGAATATAAAGAAAATAATGAAAGTAATATAATTGGTTATAAAAAAGAATTACCTTTTACTGTTGACTTTGATAGTTCATATAAGATGGATGATGCAATAATTGATATTGATGATTTTTATTATGAAATAGATAAAAATATACTTAAAGTATCTATTGATGTATTAGTTGATAATATAGAAAAAATTGAAATAGATGAAAAAAGATGTATTGAAGAAGAAGAAATTCCTCCAAAAAAAGAAGAAGTTAAAGAGAGTGGCGATTCTTCATATAAGAGTTATACAGTTTATATAGTAAGAGAAGGAGATACTATAGATTCAATTATGAAGAAGTATCAAGTTAATCATGATATTATTTCTGAATATAATGATATTGAAAATATTAAAGTAGGCGATAAGATAATCATACCTTCATGAAAGAAATTTATAATCTTTTAAAGAAGCATAATATAAAACCTTTTTCTTATAAGAAAAATGGTAATGTGTTTATAGTTGATTCAAGTGAAGGAAAATATGTAATTAAAAAAATTAAAAATAAAGATATTTTTTCTTATCTTGATTCAAGAAGCTTTAATTATTATCCTAAATATGTATTGGATAATGATTATTTGATAATGGAGTATTTAGAAGAAGAGAGTATTTCAAATGATCAAAAAATGGCTGATTTAATTCATTTGGTTTCTCTTCTTCATAGTAAAACTTCTTTCTATAGTGTGGTTGACATTGATTCATATAAAAAAGACTATGAAAATATTAAAAATAAAATAGAGTATTTACTTGATCATTATGAAAAACTAATTACTTATGTTGAGAGCGTTGTTTTTATGAGCCCATCAGAGCTTTTGCTTGCCCGCAATATATCTATTATATTAGGAGCTTTAAATTATTCAAATCATTTGCTTGAAGTTTGGTATAAAAGTGTTTCAGATAAAACAAGAAGGAGATATTCAATAATACATAATAATTTAGAATTAGACCATTTCATTAAAAATAAATCATCATACTTAATTAGTTGGGATAGTGTTAAAAGTGATTTACCTATATATGATATTTATAAGTTGTATAGGAAATATGCTTTTTCTTTTGATTTTAAATCACTCTTTAAAAAGTATGAAAAAAACTATCCTCTCCTTGATGATGAAAAACTTTTGTTTAATGTTTTAATTTGCATTCCTGATGAATTTAGTTTTACAAATGATATTTATAATGATTGCGTTAGAATAGAACAAATAGTAGACTATTTGTACAAAACAGAGTCAATTGTGTTACCAAATGAGCTTAAAGATACTGAAGAGAATAAGAAGGCTGATTAAAAAAAGTAAAAAAAGATTAATTCTACATATAACAATAAAACATACAATAAATTGCCATATTAATATGATTGAGGCAACAAGTAAAATAATTACCCATTTACCTCTTAAACACCACCAATTCATATAATCACCTAATATATTTTATTTAAGGCTTTATATATTATATATTACAAATAACTATAAAATATGTTATAATTATTCCGAGAGTGATAATATGAATATTTTTTTACCACATATATATGAAGATTCAATTTATAAAATTGATTATAAATGTTTATATAAAAATAATATAAAAGTTGTTTTATTTGATTTAGATAACACTATAATTCCTTCTAATGAAAAAAAAGCAAATATTAAATCTAAAAAATTATTTGATGAGATAAAAGAGTTAGGATTAAAGCCAATTATATTTTCAAATAGTCCTAAAAAGAGAATTAAGAATGTAGCTGATTATTTAAATATAGATTATGTTTATTTTGCGTGTAAACCACTTACTTTTAAGTTTAGAAGATTAATAAAAAAATATAATTTAAAAAATAGTGAGGTTGCTATTATAGGAGATCAATTGCTTACTGATATAAAGGGTGGTAATAAAGTTGGAATTAAGACTATTTTAGTTAAACCAATAAGTGATTATGATTCTTTGTTTACACGCCTTAATAGATTAAAAGAAAAGAAAATACTTAGTAAATTAGATATAAAAGGATGTAATAATTATGAAATGTAGAGGTTGTGGAGCAGTAATACAAACAGTTGATAAATCAATGGAAGGCTATAGTATAAAAGAAGATAGTCTTTATTGTGAAAGATGCTTTAGAATTAAAAATTATGGTGATTATAAGCAAGTTATTAAAGATAATAATGAATTTTTAAATATATTAAAAAGAATTAATGATACAAATGATTTAGTTGTTTTAGTTGTTGATTTATTTTCTATTTCTAAAAAAGTTTTAGATATTACTAAATATTTGAATAATGATATTTTGCTTGTTTTAACAAAAAGAGATTTACTTCCTTTATCATTACATGATGAAAAGCTACTATCATATAAAGATAAAATAGGTGTTAAGTCTATTGATGAGGTAATTATTAGTAGTAATAAAAACTATAATATGGATTTACTTATTGAAAAGATTAATAAATATAAAAAAAGTAATAATGTATATGTCGTTGGATATACAAATGCAGGAAAAAGTACTTTAATTAATAAGTTAATTTATAATTATTCTGATTTAGATAGTGATATAACAACATCAATTTTACCTTCAACTACATTAAACACTATTGATATTAAATTAGATGATGAATTAACACTTATTGATACACCAGGTATATTGGATGATGGAAATATATTTAACTATCTAAATGGAAGAGAACTTAAATATATAACACCTAATAAAGAAATTAAACCTGTTACATATCAAATTAAAGATGTTCAATATATAATGATTGATAAATATGCTAAAGTAGTAACAAGCAATAATAATTTAACGTTTTTCTTTGCTAATAACTTAAAAATTGAAAGATTTTATAAAGATAAAAAAACAAGCTTCATAAAACATACATTAAACGTTGATATGAATCAGGATATTGTTATTTCAGGACTTGGCTTTATTAAAGTTACCAAAAAAGGTGTAGTAGATGTTTATACTATGGATGATGTAGAAGTATATACAAGAGATAGTTTAATATAATTAATATTTTAAGATTGAACACATAATTGTGTTCTTTTTATTTAAAGATAATTATGGTAAATTTTCTATTTTATGTAAACCTAATGATTTTTTATTGTTATACTAAATTTATTTATGATATAATGTATATAGTATAAAGGTAGGTGCGTCATGGATTTAATTATTTTACTATTATTAGTTACAATAATAGTTGTTATTAGAAAAGATTTTCAAAGTTTTATATATTCGTTAGGGGCAATTGAAATACTATTTAGAGTACTTCATTTTCTAGGAAATCATTTGGAAATCACTGAATTAAAAAGAATAATAGATACATATATTCCAACATCTATAATAAGTATATTTGCTAAATATGCAAATGGATTATTTTATAATATATTAGTATGGATATTTGTTATATTTATGGGAATCTTAGATTATTATTTATTTAAATATTTAATCAAAAGAAAATAGGAGGATTAATATGAAAAAAAATGGATTTACACTTGCTGAGTTACTTGGAGTAATGGTTATTTTATCACTTATAAGTGTTATAACTGTTCCTGCTGTAACTGAATCACTTAATAAATATAAAACAAAATTATGTAATTCACAAATAGATGAAATAATATCTGCAGCTAAAACATGGGGTAATGAAAATATATTACTTTTGCCAGAAAATGAAGGAGAAACATATGAAATATCTCTTCAACAATTAGCTGAATATGGATATATTGATGAGAAGGTTAATAATCCAGTAACTAATGAGAATTTCGATAAAGAAAATACTATAGTTACAATTACAAAAAAAGGAAAAAGATATAAATATTCAATGAACTCTGATACTGTTGATACTTGTTATTCAAACGGAATTAAGAAGAATGAAAATTAGATAAGACCCAATTTATGAGTCTTTTTTTTAAGCTTTAAACATGTTATAATATTTAAGGTGATATGTATGTATATTGAATCATTAAGTAATAAAAAAATAAAAGAATTAAATAAACTTAAAACTAAAAAATATAGAGATCAAGAGAATTTATTTTTAGTTGAAGGACATCATTTAGTAAATGAAGCATATAATGCAGGGATACTAAAAGAAGTTTTAGTTTTAAAAGATACTGAAGTTTCATATGACTGTACTATTACTTATACAACAGAAGAAGTTTTAAAATATTTATCTGATGTAGATACTCCTCAAAATATAATTGGTGTATGTAATAAAATAGATAATAATAAAATAGGAAATAAAGTAGTTGTATTAGATGATATACAAGATCCAGGTAACTTGGGTACAATAATTAGAAGTGCGGTTGCATTTAATTTTGATACAATAATACTTAGTAATAATAGTGTTGATGTTTATAATCCTAAGGTTATTAGATCAACGCAAGGAATGCTTTTTAAAGTAAATATTATAAGAGGTAATTTGGAAAGTGTAATTCCTAATCTAAAAAATGATGGATATAGAGTTTTGGCAACTTCAGTAACCAATGGAAAAGATGTTAAAACTCTTGAAAAAATTGAAAAAATATGTATAATAATGGGCAATGAGGGTAATGGTGTAAGCGATAAAATTTTATCTCTTGCTGATGACTTCATATACATAAAAATGAACAATGCTTGTGAAAGCTTAAATGTTGGAGTTGCAACAAGTATACTTTTATATGAACTTGGAAGTGATTAATATGTATAGATATATAGGTAGATTAGTAAATACTCATGGTATAAAAGGTGAAGTTAGAATACTTTCTGATATTGATTATAAAGATTTAGTATTTAAAAAAGGATTTAATTTATATATAGGATCAAAAAAGATAAAAGAAACAATAAATACATATAGAGTTCATAAAAATTTTGATATGGTAACATTTGATGGAATATCTAACATAAATGATGTTTTAAAATATAAAGGCGAAGATGTATATGTCTTAAGAAGTGATATTGAAGGTGTTATCACTGATGAAGACTTTATAGGATTAGATGTATATACAGATAAATATATAGGTAAAGTAACTAGTATTTTAAAAGGATACAATGATATATTAGTTATAGAAAATGAAACAAAAAAATACATGGTTCCAAAATTAGATAATTTTATTAAAAACATTGATTTTGAAAATAAAAAAATAATAATAGAAAATATTAAAGGACTAATAGATGAAGATTGATGTATTAACTCTTTTTCCTGAAATGTATGATGGAGTTCTTAACTCATCTATAATTAAGCGAGCAAGAGAAAATAATTATGTAGAAATCAATGTTCATAATATTAGAGATTTTACTTTAGATAAGCATAATAGAGTAGATGACTATCCTATTGGTGGTGGTGAAGGTATGGTATTGATGCCTGAGCCAATTTATAGAGCAATAAACCACTTTAAAACTGATGATTCAGTTGTTATAATGATGACTCCTCAAGGAAAAACTTATAACCAAAAAATGGCATATGAGTTTAAGAAATTTAAACATATAATTCTTTTATGTGGACATTATGAAGGTTTTGATGAGAGAATTAGAAGTTTTGTGGATATGGAAGTTAGTATAGGGGATTTTGTTTTAACTGGCGGAGAGCTTGCTAGTATGGTGCTAATTGACAGTATTACAAGACTAATTGATGGTGTAATAGAAAAAGACTCTCATATTAATGATTCTTTTAATAATAACCTACTTGATTATCCAGTGTATACAAAACCAATTGACTTTATGGGGATGAAAGTACCTGATATATTACTTTCTGGTCATCATGCTAATATTGCTAAATGGAGACATGAAGAACAAGTGAAAAAAACAAGAGAAAGAAGACCTGACTTACTAGAAAAGAGTGATAAATGTGAATAAAAATTATACTATTGCTAGAAAAAAATATGATGGAGAGGTAACATTTATCAATTATTCAAAATTAGATGGATATAAAATATCTCCAAAAAATAATATAGAGTATCCTGGGGTTGAGGTTAATTCAATTTTAATTATTAAACCAAAGTTCATAGAAAAAGTTATAAAAAGAAAAAATAAAATAAAAAATAATAACTATTTAAACTACATAATAGAAGAATCTGATGATGATTCATCTGATTTGAGAGAAGTATTAGATAATATTGAAAGATATAAAGGAATTGTTGAATATAAATATAGAAAATATTTAGATGATAAATATATTAATCTGTTAAATAAAAAAATAAATCTTTTAGAAAAGAAAATAAAAACAAAACTTATATATCAAGAATTAGATTATGAAAAAGAAGAAAAACATGAAAAAACCGGTAAAAGCAGATAAATACTTTACAAAATGTAAAAATTGTGTTATATTTATATAGCTTGTGATCCGATGTATTAAATTTTATATGATCACGATAAAAGAAAAGGAGTGACATTATGAATTTAGTTGAAAAAATAACTAAAGATCAAATTAGAACAGATATTCCTGAATTTAGAGTTGGAGATACTGTTGTAGTTGGTTATCACATTAAAGAAGGTAACAAAGAAAGAGTTCAAGATTTCGAAGGTATCGTAATTGCAATAAAAAACTCTGGTGTTGCTAAAAACTTTATCGTAAGAAAAATATCAAGTGGTGTTGGAGTTGAAAAAACTTATCCAATGAACAGCCCAAGAATTGCTTATGTTAAAGTAGTTAGAAAAGGTAAAGTAAGACAAGCTAGACCTTACTATTTAAGATCTTTAGTAAGTAAACCAAGAATTAAAGAACGTAGAGATAAAGAATTATCTAAATAGGAAGCATTTTTGCTTTCTTTTTTGTTTATTTTATACTATAATTAAATAGGTGATAATATGAAAATAATAAAAGAGATAGTACCTTATATAGTAATAATAGTTGTTGTTGTACTAATAAGACTTTTTATAGCAACTCCTGTTAGAGTGGATGGAGATTCTATGAATCCAACCCTTTCTAATAATCAAATACTATTACTTAATAAAATGGATAAGAATTATAAAAGATTTGATGTTATTGTATTTAATCATAATGGTAATAAGTTAGTTAAAAGAATTATAGGACTACCAGGAGATAAAGTAACTTATACTGATAATAAACTTTATATAAATGATAAATTAATAAAAGAAAACTATACTAGAAAAAATACTGATGACTTTACATCTGATAAAGTTCCAAGTGATATGTATTTTGTATTAGGCGATAATAGATCTAACTCTCTTGATAGTAGATATATTGGATTTATTTCTAAAAGTGATATTGAAGGTGTTGTAAACTTTAGTATAATACCACCTAAAAAAATCAAATAAAATGTTGCATTATTATAAAATATAGTGTATATTAAATATGTACTTAACTCTTGGAATTAAGAGTCTCCGACTTTTTTCTCAGAATTAAGCG
>CAZFGE010000028.1:0-11063 GCA_964518415.1 uncultured Muribaculaceae bacterium | reverse complement strand
CACAATATGATAGTGACTTATATGATACACTAGGTACAAATGTAATAGATAAACTCCCAGTTAAAGGTGAGAAATTAACAGGTAGTGTAATAATTAATACTAATGGTTTAGTAGAAGTAGCTATTATAAAAAATAATAGATGTTATAAAAAAAGTGCATCATCACAAGATATAGAAGTTTTAGATAAAGATGAGTGTTCTAATTCTAAAAACATAATTAAATCTTATAGTGGTAGACTTCATGTATGTGAAAATAATTTATGTAACTCTAAAGGAGACGTAGTTAGAATTATTGGTGCTTCATCTGGAGGATTACACGGAGAGAAAGTTTTTGATATTGCTGAGGTTAATAAGGAATCGATTAAAACATTAAAAAGTTGGGGCGCAAATGGATTAAGAGTCTTCATAACAGCTAATATTAAATGGGTTGCATCTTATATAGGTAATGAAGATTTATATATAACACGTTTAAAAAGAGTAATAGATGATGCAATAGCAAATGATATGTATGTTATAGTAAACTGGGATCCTGCTCAAAATAATGGAGATCCATTAACTGATAAAGCAAAAGAAGCATTAACACGCATAGCGAATCTTTATCCAAATGATCCTCATATTATGTATGAGTTATGGAATGAACCTGAGGTAACAAAAACTTGGAATGATATAAAAACACATACTGCAAAAGTACTTCCAGCTATTAGAGCAATATCTCCTGATTCAATTATTTTTATAGGATCACCTGAGGCAAATAAAAATTTATCAATTCCTTTGTCTGATCCACTAAATTATAAAAATATAATGTATTCTCATCATATGTATATGAGATCAATTACAAATATTTCAATGAATGGTTTTAATGCTGCTATGAAAGCAAAACTTCCTGTATTTGTAACAGAATGGGGATCTGAAGGAGACGGTAATGATAGTCCACTTGTTGTAAAACCACATGCATATCATTATATAAATTTACTTAATAAATACAATTTAAGTTATATGTTTTTTGGTTTTCAAACGAGTAAAGATGTTGGAGCAGATAGATATGGTATTGTAAAAGAATCAAATTGGACAGATGATCTTCCAGATTCTATATTAAAAGAAAATGGTAAATTTTTAAAAGAAATATTAACAGGTAAAAAGTTTGATGTGAAAGACTCTATATTGATGGAAAATAGAAATGTGACAGGAGATACTAATTTAACATATAGATCAAGTGAATGGAGAGACAAGATTAAAACTATTAAATTCAAATCAACATTATCTGTTCCATCCAATGTTGTTAAAAAATGGGACTTATCACTTTTTCAAGATGGTACAGTAATAGGTTATTTAGAGTCTAGTGGTGAGAAGGATAGATACAATTTAACTATAGCTACAAATGGTTTTATTTATGCACCGAAGATAAGTAGATATTTATTTGCAGGATTAACTAATCTAGAATCTATTGATTTTACAAACTTTAAAACTGATAATGTTACAAACATTGAAGGAATGTTTATGGGCGATACTAATTTGAAATCACTTGATTTATCTGGATTTAATACTAGTCAAATAAACACAATGTATGCTACATTTAGAGATTGTAATAATTTAGTAAGTATAAACTTTACTGGATGGAATCCAAAAGTAAAAGAAATTTATAATTTATTTACAAATTGTTATAAATTAGAATCTGTTGATTTATCTGGATTTGATGTTTCAAATGTAAAAGATTTAGGTGCTGTTTTTTCTAATTGCTATGCACTTAAGGAATTAAATCTATCTACATGGGAAACATCTGAATTAACAAAGGTTAATTATTTATTTGCAAACTGTCGTAATTTAAGTAGTATTGATATATCAAAATTAAATATTATATCAACAACTACATCAGATAAAGCTTTAGCTAATTTAAAGGTTGGAGCAAAGATTATCGTTAAAAATCAAACAGTTATAGATAAATTAAATCCAACAGCTACTAATAATGTTATCTTTGAAATAAAGAAATAGATTAAATCTACTTCTTTTTTTGTAAAAAGATGTAAACATAACTACATTTGATAATATATATATGTTATAATTTTAATGTATATAAAGGTAGGAGGATATTTATGAAAAAGGGTTTTACACTTATTGAACTTTTAGCAGTAATAGTTGTACTTGCACTTATTGCACTTATTGCAATACCTCAAATTACAAAAGTAACTAATAAAGCCAAAGAAAGTGCGAATAAAAGAAGCTTAGAAGGTCATATTGAAAATATGAACTTACAAATGGCTATGAATATTTCCAACAATGATTATGCAGATAAAACATATACATTTGATGAATTTAATTTTGCCAATTATAAGGCAAAAGATAATATTAGATGTGAATCATATAAAGTAGTGAATGGAGCTGTAGTTGAAGCAACTAATTGTATTATTAATAAAAAGGTTTATTGTTATAATAAAAATGGAGCATCTACTTGTGGAGATGATTCTAATTTAGTAACAGGAACTACAGGTGATTTAACATGGTATATCAATTTATCTAATAATACTTTAACTATTGATGGTAAAGGAAAAATGGCTGATTATACAGAATCTTCTTTAGCGCCTTGGTATAAATATAAAGAATATATTAAACATATCGTAGTAGGTGAAGATGTAACTAAATTAGGAAATTATGCTTTCTATGAACTTGTTGATGTTGAAACATTAAGAATAAATTCTAAATCTTTACAAGATTTCCCTAGGCAAGCTGACAATCCAAATATAGGTACTAACTATGCGTTGCATCATATTGGTCAAAATGTAGGAACTACAGTTATTTTTGGACCAAATGTGACTAGAGTACCTAATATGCTTATGAATCCAAGTGGATATGGACATGATAAAACTAATGTTATAAATTTTATTTTTGAAGGCAATAAAATTAGTTTTGTAGGGGCATATGGATTTGCATATTATAAAGGTAATATTCTTGTGGTACCTGAGGGTGTGAACGGGCATGCTGGTTTATCATTTGGTTATGGTAAAACGAAATTATTAATATTTCCTGATTCACTTGTTGGGTTTGGAGATTGGTCAATTACCGGTAATGAAAAACTAAATAAAATAGTATTTGGCCCAAATACTAATGTTATTCCAAAGAAGTCTATTAGTAACTCTCCAAAATTAACAACTATTGTTCTTCCACATATTAATAATACGGCATCCAATGGTCTTTCACTTCAAAAAGATAAAACAATTACTATATATGGTGATGCAACTACTGAAGAGTGGGTTAATAATCTAAAAGCTGAATCTGGTCAAACAAATTTAGTGTATAAAAATATAAATGAATATAAATCAAGTATTACATCAAATACAAATATAACAGGAAGTGTAGGATATAACGGAACATTTACATTTGAATCAAGTGGTAATGTAAAAGTATATTATAAGTATGTAGATTCAACTGGTAATGAAGCATTATCAAATCCAATTAGTGTATTAAAAAATGGTACAAGTTATACTATTGAAAAAATAAAATCAGATATATATATTGAAGTTAAATAAAAGGTAGAATAAACTACCTTTTTTTGGTATACTTATATAGTAGTTTAAAAATAAGGAAGTGAGTTATATGAAAAAAGGTTTTACTTTAATTGAATTATTAAGTGTAATAGTTGTAATTGCTATTATTTCTTTAATTGCAATACCTCAAATTACAAATGTGGTTAATAACGCTAAAAAGGAAGCAGGAGCAAGAAGCGTTGAGGGACATATAGAAAGTGTAAATACAGAACTTGCTAAAAAGATGCTTTTAAATAGTGATTTATCAGATGGAGAATATAGTTTAACTTCTTTAGATATAAAAACTAAAGGAAATACAACTTGTACATCTTATACAATAAAAAGTAATACAGTTGTAAGTGCATCTAACTGTGAAGCTAATGGATACATATATAGTTATAACATGGAAAATGGAGCATATATCTTAGCTGGTTCAAAAGGATCAAATGCTGATATATATGCGAAGAATAATGGAAGATTACACGTAACTGGATCTAAATTAATGAACTCTAAGAATCAAGAATTTAGACTTATGGGAGCAACTGTTGGAAATGCAAAACTTAATAATGGAATAGGATATTCAAAAGAAGCACTTAGAACACTTAAAGATTGGGGAGCTAATGTAGTAAGATTTTTCATTGATGGAAAATCTACATGGAATGGGATGTATAGTTTTATTAATAATGAAGATAAATTTATGAATTATTATTTTAAAGCTATAGACAATGCAATAGAAAATGATTTATATGTCATAGTTAACTGGTCTCCTCAAGCAAGTAGTACCGATCCGCTTTATGTTAATGCTAAAGATGCTCTTACTCGTGTCGCACATAAATATCCCAATAATCCGCATATTCTATATGAAATATGGAATGAGCCAACAAATAAAAACAGATGGAATGATATAAAAGAATATTCAAATAAAATAATACCTGATATAAGAAGTATTTCACCTGATTCTATAATATTAGTTGGAACTCCAAAATATGATAGCGATATCGATGTTGTAATTGGTGAGACATTAAATTATAAAAATATTATGTATACTCATCATACATATTCAGAATCTGTCAATCTATCTACTCTTGAAAAAGTAAGAAAAGTTTTAAATGCAGGAATTCCAGTATTTGAAACAGAATGGGGATTTACTGATGTATCTAAAGAAGAGACCTCAGTAATTGATGCTCAAACAAATGCTTATTATAGATTTTTAAATAAATATAATTTGAGTAATACAATGTTCTGCTTTGCTAAAAATGATGAGGCTGGTTCATCAAAATTTGCTATTACTAAATGGAATATGTGGGATGATAAATTACCTGAATCTATATTAAAAGAAAATGGTTTACTTATGAAGAAATTTTTAGCTAAAACTAATCCTTTAGATGAAAATTTACTTATTGGTAATATTTCTAATAATGCTGATTATAAACATTCATATAGACTTGATGAATGGAGAGACAAAATTTTATCTATTGAATTTAAAAATAAATTAAGTGTTCCAAATGATGCAGTTAAGACATGGGACTTATCACTTGTTCAAGATAATTCAATAATTGGTTATTTAATTCCTGCAAAAGAAAATGGTATGTATAAATTAATAATATCTGCAAATGGTAAGATAACTGCTCCAAATGATTCAAGATATTTGTTTGCTGATTTAAAAAACTTAAAATCAATAGATTTTACTAATTTTGATACAAAATATGTAACAACTATATCAGCAATGTTTTCTAACGATGTTTCATTAGAAACACTTGATTTATCAGGCTTTGATGTATCTCATTTAAATAGAATGTGGTCTACATTTAATAATTGTAATAAACTTAAATCTATTAATTTAAAAGGATGGAATGCTAAAATAACAACATGGGGATCAGTATTTACCAATTGCTTTAATTTAACTGAGATAGATTTATCTGTTTTTAATGTAGAAGATACAACTAGTTTTAGTGGATTATTTATAGGCAATAGGTCTCTTAGGAAAATTGATATTTCTACATGGAATCCTAAAAAAATTGATAGTTTAAAAGACATCTTTGTTCACTGTATAAGTTTAGAAGAAATTGATATGTCTAATATTGATATAACAGAAAATACTGATGTTACTAATGCATTAAAAAATATTAAAAATAATGTTAAAATTATTGTTAAAAATCAAGCGGTTATAGATAAATTAAGTCCAACTGCAACTAATAATGTAAACTTTGAGATAAAGAAGTAGATTAACTCTACTTTTTTTGTTATAATTGATTAGTAGTAAAAATAAGGAAGTGCGTTATATGAAGAAAGGTTTTACTTTAATTGAACTTTTAGCTGTAATAGTAATACTTGCTATAATAGCACTTATAGCAATACCATCCCTTACAAAAGTAGTATCTAATGTAAGATTAAAAGCAGATTTAGAGTCTGTTAGAGGATATTTAAATGCTGCAGAAAATTATTATATGAAAGCTGAATTTAAAGAAGATGTTTATAATACACTAGGTACAAATGTAATAGATAAATTAGATATAAAAGGAACAAAATTAGATGGTAGTGTAATAATAAACAATGAGGGTAAAGTACAATTATCTATTGTAAAAAATAAAAGATGTTATAAGAAGGAATTCAATTCATCTGATATAGAAGTGTTAGAAGAAGGACAATGTGGGTCAATTCCAACAAAGACAGTTAGTCAAGCTGGACAACTTCATGTATGTGGAAGATACTTATGTGATAAAAACAATAATACAGTTAGACTTAAAGGAATATCTGGTGGTGGAGTTATTGAACTCAAAGACTTATATAATGACTCTGTGCCTCCAATTAGAGGAGAAGTAAATGTTAATTCATTTAATACTATAAAAAGTTGGGGAGCTAATGTATATCGTATATTTGCAGTTGCATCAACTCCAACAATGGCATCTTATATAGGCAATGAAGATCAATATTTAAAAAGAATGAAAACTTTAATTGATTATGCAATAGAAGCAGATATGTATGTTATAGTTAACTGGGATCCATGTCGTAATAATGGCGCAACTTTTACTGATAATGCAGTTGACTTCTTTACACGTATATCTTCAATGTATAAAAATGATCCTCATATAATATATGAAATATGGAACGAGCCTGAAAATAATAATACATGGGCTCAAATAAAAGCACATGCTGATAAAACAATCCCAGCAATTAGAAAAAATTCACCTAATGCAGTTATTATTGTAGGTACACCAGCATTTGATACTAAAATAGATGAAGCGATAGAAAACAAGTTAAATTATCCTAACTTAATGTATACTCATCATATGTATATGTCTGCTCTTAGTGATGATTCTAGATATAGAATTGAAAGAGCATATAATGCAGGTATTGCTATATTTGCAACTGAATGGGGAAGTATGGGACTTGCTGTAGACGATCCTATGGTTATGAAACCAGAGTCTAAAGCATATATTTCACTATTAAATAAATATGGAATAAGCAATTTATCATTTGCTTTTTCATCAAGCCCAGATGTTGGTTCCTCTAGGTATGGTATAGTATTAAGAGGAAATTGGAGAGATGACCTACCTGATTCTATACTTAAGGAAAATGGTAAATTTTATAAAAGCGTATTACAAGGTGGAACAGGAGATTTTAAAGCAAACTTAATGAAAGGTTATGCTCATGAGAACGATAAAGATGATTATAGACTTGATGAATGGAGAGAAAAAATTGTGTCTATCAAGTTTAAAACAACTTTATCTATTCCAAAGGATGCCGTTAAAACATGGGATTTATCATTTGCAGGAGATAAATCAATTATAGGTTATTTAACTAAGACTAGTGAAAAAGATAGATATGATATGACTATTGCTGCTGATGGAGTTATAAGTGCTCCTAAAGATAGTAAATATTTATTTGCTGACTTAACAAATTTAAAAAGTATTGATTTCACTAATTTTGATACGTCTAGAACAATAATTATATCAGCAATGTTTAAAGGTGATTCTAGTTTAGAGACACTTGATTTATCAATGCTTGATTCCTCTAGAATTTATATGATGTGGAATACATTTGCTGGATGTAGTAAATTAAAATCTATAAACTTTAATAACTGGAGCCCTAAAATTACATCTTGGGGTAGTACATTCTCTAATTGTCAAAGTTTAACTGAACTTGACTTAAGCAATTTTGATTTATCAGGAGCTAAGAATTTCTCTGGTATATTCTATAATAATAAATCACTTAAGAAATTGAATATATCATCATGGAATCCAACTACAACAACAAGCTTAGTTAAAATGTTTACTTCATGTTCTAACTTAGAGGAAGTTAATATGCCTAATTTTGATATATCAGAATCTGCTGATGTAACACAAGCATTATATAATGTTAAAACAAATGCTAAGTTTATTGTTAAAAATCAAGCGGTTATAGATAAATTAAGTCCAACTGCAAATAATAATGTAAACTTTGAGATAAAGAAGTAGATTAACTCTACTTTTTTTGTTATAATTGATTAGTAGTAAAAATAAGGGAAGTGTGTTATATGAAAAAAGGTTTTACACTAATAGAACTACTTGCTGTAATAGTAATACTTGCTGTAATAGCACTTATAGCAATACCTCAAATTACTAATTTAGTTAGTAATATAAGATTAAAAGCTGACTTAGAGTCTGTTAGAGGATATATAAATGCAGCAGATGCCTATTATATGAAAGCTCAATATAATACAGAATTATATGATACATTAGGTACAAATGTAATAGATAAACTTGATATTAAAGGAACTAAGTTAGAAGGCAGTGTTGTTATAACACGAGATGGTAAAGTAGAAGTAGCTATTATAAAAAATAATAAGTGTTATAAAAAAAGTGCAATGGATGATAATAATAAAATAGATGTTTTAGATAAATCAATGTGTAGTAGTAATACATCAACATACGTATCTAATAATGGACAACTTCATGTATGCGGTTATAAACTATGCAATGAGTCTAATAAAGAGGTTAGAATAATAGGAGCATCTGGTAACAATATAAGTACTCCAGTAGATGAGACTTCTAAAGAAGCATTTAATACTTTAAAAAGTTGGGGAGCTAATGCATATAGAACTTTTGTGTGGCCTAAAAAGTCATGGGGACTTAATTACGTTGGCAATGAAGAAACTCTAATTAATAGGTTAAAAAGAATAATTGATAATGTAATTGCAAATGATATGTATATTATAGTTAACTGGGATCCTTTTGAAACAGATGGTATCTCTTACACAGATAATGCAATTGATTTTTTTAAGAGAGTAGCTAATCTTTATCCGAATGATCCACATATTATTTATGAAATATGGAATGAACCAAGTACATCTAAAGGTGTTACATGGAATGATGTTAAAACATATGCTAATAAAGTAATTCCCGAAATTAGAAACATTTCACCAAATTCTATTATTATAGTTGGAACAGTAGGTGGAATTGATAGTATCTTTAATGATCGATTAAGTTTTGAAAATGTAATGTATACATTCCATTCATATCCTGTTAATGTAAATGGAACAAATATTAATAGATTAAAAAGTGCGATGGCAAATAATTTTCCATTTTTTATAACTGAATGGGGTTCTGTTGATACAAATGGTAATTGGCCAGAATATGTAGTTAAAGAACCTACATATGCATTTTATAATTTTTTAGAACAACATCAACTAAGTCATATGTTCTTTGGATTCTTTACAAGTTCAGATAATGGTTCTAATAAATATGGTATAGTTAAAACTGGTAATTGGGATAGTTCTCTTTCAGATAGTATTTTAAAGCCTAATGGGTTATTACTTAAAAAAATGATGAGACATGAAGATCTTGGTAAGTCTAATATATTAATGGAAAATACTGAAAATACTTTTAGATCAAGTGAATGGAAAGATAAAATAACATCAATTGAATTTAAAACAAATAAAACAATTCCTTCTAATAGTATAAAAACATGGGATTTATCTTTAGTTGAAGATAATGGAGTAGTAGGATATTTACTTCCAACAAGTGAAAATGATAGGTATAAACTTGTTATAGCATCAGATAAAGAAATATTTGCATCAAGAAATTCTACAAGTTTATTTGCGTCTATGAGTAATTTAAAATCAATTAACTTTAAAAATTTTAACACTAAATATTTACAAAATATGCAGACAATGTTTAGTGGAGATACATCTTTAGAGACACTTGATTTATCTAGTTTTGATACAAGCTTAATATCAAATATATATGGTGCATTCAATAACTGTTCTAGTTTAAAATCAATTAATTTTAAAAACTGGTCTCCATCTATTACAACAGCTTCTATGGCATTTAATAAGTGTTCTAGTTTAGAGTCGCTTGATTTATCTGGTTTTGATATGTCTAAAGTTACCAATGTAAATGTAATGTTCTATCAAATGACAAAATTAAAATCAATTAATTTATCTACTTGGTCTTTAAAAGATTATCAAAAAGTTAATACAATGTTTAGTGGAGATACGAACTTAGAATCACTTGATATATCAAACTTTAATTTAGAAAACAGTAATGTAGTAGTAAAAGATTTGTTTAAAGATATTAAGTCAAATGCTTCTATAAAAGTAAAAACAGAAAGTATGAAAAATAGTATTAAAACTATTTACCCTAATATGAATGTAACAGTCAAATAAAAAGTAGATTAATTCTACTTTTTTTGATATAATACTTAGCGGATGTGATATTATGAGTAAACTTTTAGTTATGCCTAAATCAACTAATATAGATAAATATAGTGAATATGCTGATGGATTTATATATGGACTTAATGGTTATTCAGTTAATTTACCTATTGAAGTGAGTATTGATGAAATAAAAGAGTTAAGTAAAAAGTGTGATACTCTTAATAAAGAATTATTTATAGCTATTAATAAAAATATCTTTACTAAAGAGATTGATAAATTAAAAGAATATTTATTAGAGCTAGATAAACTTAATATAAAAGGAATACTTTATGCAGATGTAGCACTTGTTAATTTAAAGCGTAATGGACACTTTAAAACTGATTTAGTATGGAGTCAAGAACATTTAACTACTAACTATCAAACAATAAATAATTGGCTATCTTTTGGAGTTAAATATACATATTTATCTAGTGATATAACTTTAAGAGAAATAAAAGAGATAAAAGAAAATACTGATTCTGTTTTAATCGCGCCTATGTTTGGATATATTCCAATATTTACATCTAAAAGACATGAAGTTAAAAATTATTTAGATCATTTTAATTTAAGTGATTCATCAAGTATAAATTATATAGAAAAAGAAGAAAAGGTTTATCCAATAGTTGATAATATTGAAGGAACAGTAGTTTATTCAAATAATATCTTAAATGGATATAAAGAATACTTAGATTTAGATATTGATTATGTAACACTTAATGAATTTAATATAGAAGATAGTATGTTTATAAAAGTACTTAAAACATTTAAAGAAAAAAAAGAATTAGATTTAGAAATTCCTGGTAGTGATAAAGGATTTCTATTTAATGAGACAACTTATAAAGTAAAGTGAGGTGATATTATGCCAGAGTT
>CAZFGE010000027.1:0-11669 GCA_964518415.1 uncultured Muribaculaceae bacterium | reverse complement strand
TCAAGGTACATTTATTGATGATGATGAAATTAAAAAGGTGGTTGATTATGTTAAACATGAACAACCAGTAAGCTATGATAAACGTATGGAAACTGATGAAGAGAGAGGCGCAACTACTTTGGTTGGTGGATCTGATAATGATGCTAAAGAAGAACCTTTATATAATGAAATAGTTGAATTTGTTGTAGAACAAGGAAAAGCAAGTTCATCATTAATTCAAAGACGCTTTAGACTAGGATATAATAGAGCAGCTAGAATTATGGATTTACTTGAAGAAAGAGGAATAGTAGGACCTGCTACTGGTTCAAGTAAACCAAGAGAAGTACTTGTTGGAATTAATAAGAATAATGAAGAAGAATAAATGCTTGAAAATATTTAAATATTTGATATAATTTATATAGAATAAGATAGGAGGTTAGAGTATGGATAATAAAGATTTCGATGAAGTTGAAGATATATTTGGTACAGATATCGAGGAAAACTATGATGTGCCTGTATTTAATCCTGAATCTAATGGTGAAAACAAATCTGTTGAAATTCCAAGTGTTGATGAAGTAAAGACTGAAGAAGTACCTGTATATGAAGATGTTTTATCATCAAATTCTAATACTGATGTAGTGGATAATGTTGCAGAAGAAACTGATGATTCTAAAATCTACAATGTACAATCTGATGTTGTAGAAAATAATACTCAAACAGATATATTTGATGTTCAACCTGAGACAGTACAACAAGATAATAATGATGTTAAACCAGTAGATCCTGAACCAACATACGAAGATGTGAATCCAGAAAATTCAGAAGTTAGTTATGGACCAGTTATGCCTGAGGTAGCTTATGATGAAGATGTTAATGAACATCCTGATGCAGTAGTGTCATTAAGTAATGAAGAAGAAGTTAAAGAAGATGTTAAACTAGAAGATGTTCCACCAGTTAATTTAAAAGATAATCAATCTCTTAAATTTGTATTTATAATTGGAATTATTATTTTAGTTGCTATTTTCTTACTTCCATTTATTGATAAATTTGCTATATAAAAAAACTACACATTTGTGTAGTTTTTTAATTTATTACAGATAATCTAATTATCTCATCCATATTATCATCATTTAAAGTTATATTTTTATGTATTTCACCGCATTTTGAACACTTATAAATAATCTTATATTTATCTTTGAATTTTTCAATTCCAATAGGCTTCATCAAACCTTGGCATTTATTTAGTCTATCTCCTGGATTAATATCTAAGTGTTTTGAATATAAACAATATGGGCAGTGGTCTCTTGCTGTATAAACTGCTTTTTTAACTTCCATGCCACAGTTTTCACAAATAAAATTCTCATCAATCATATTAAAAACTTTCATAAAATCACCTTCAAGCTATTAAAATTATACCATAAAATAATAAATATATGATATAATAATTGTACTTGGATGTGATAATATGGAATATGTAGTAACAATAGATAACTTTGATGGCCCACTTGATTTATTACTTCATTTGATAAAGAAAATGGATATAGATATAAATGAGGTAAGTATAGAAGAAATTACTAAACAATATTTGAGTTATATCAATACAATGAAGGAAATGAATTTAGATATAGCAAGTGAATATTTAGTAATGGCTAGTGAGCTAATGGAGATTAAATCTTTATCATTACTTCCTAAATCACATATAGAAGAAGATGAATATGTAGAAGATCCAAAAGAAACATTAATTAAAAGATTAATTGAGTATAAAAGATATAAAGAACTTGTTCCAAGTTTTCAAGATTTGGAAGATGAAAGAAAAAAAGAATTTACAAAAAGTCCAAGTGATTTATCAGAATTTAAAGTTGTTGAAGAAGAAGTTGATTTAGGTGATTTAACACTTGATGATTTAATGAATGCTTTTCAAGCTTTCTTAAAAAGAAAAGAGTTAGAAAAACCACTTAACACTAAAATTACAAAAAAAGAATACTCTGTAAAAAAACGTAATAATGAAATAAGGGATATATTAAAGAAAAAGAAAAAAATTGAATTTGAAGAATTATTTGATATAATGAGTAAAGATTATATTGTTGTAACATTCTTATCAATACTAGATCTTGCTCGTAAACAAGACTTATGTATAAAACAAGATGATAATTTTAAAAAAATATATTTAAGCTTAAGGGAAAGTGATTAATATGAATTTAACAGCTGTAATAGAAGGAATACTATTTTTAAAAGGTAATGAAGGGGTAAGTGTTGATGAATTAAAAGAGATACTTAATGTAGATGAGAAAACACTCGTACCTTACTTAGATACTTTAAAAAAAATGTATGAAGAGCCTAATAGAGGACTTAAAATTGATTACTTAGGTGGTAGATTAAAATTAACTACTAAAAAGGAACATAAAGAATATTATGAGAGATTAACTGAAGAAGAAATATCTTCAACACTTTCACCTGCAGCATTAGAAGCACTTGTAATAATTGCATATAATCAACCAATAACACGTATTAAGGTAGATGAGATTAGAGGTGTATCATCTCAACACTTAATTAGAAAACTACTTCTTAAAGGTTTAATAAAAGAAGTTGGAAAAAGTGATCAACCAGGTAGACCTAACTTATACGGAACAACAAGTGAATTCTTAGATTACTTTGGACTTAAAACAATTAATGATTTACCTAAAATAGAAGAACCAAAAGAATCTGATGAGGAGACTAATTTATTTGAATCAAAATATACAGAATCATTGTAAAAAGTATTATAATTTGTTATAATGCTTTTAGATGCTCGCATGGCGGAACTGGTAGACGCGCACGACTCAAAATCGTGTAACTATGTTGTGAGAGTTCGATTCTCTCTGCGAGCACCATTATAAAAAACAAATCCACAATTCAGTGGATTTTTAATTTACATTAAAGTTTACTAAAAGATAATTTATGATATAATCTAAATAGGAGGAATGTTTTATGAATAATCAATATTTAAATGAAGAAAATTATCAAAAGACAAGTAAAAGAATAAATATAGTAGGAAATATTTTACTTACACTTGGAATACTTATGTTAATAGGCGCAATTACAATTATAATTCTTGCTTTTACAATTTTAAATAAACCAATGTTAATTGGTGTTGCAGGGCCTCTTTTAGTATTTGGAATTGCTTTTATAGGTTTTGGTGGACAAGCTAAGATAATTGGTAATGCAAGAAGTATTACAGCATATTTTAACCAACAACAAATTCCAGTTGCTAAAGAAGTCATAAATGAAATGTCTCCATCTATTGGAAAAGTTGCAAAAGAAGTTACTCGTGGAATTAAAGAAGGATTAAATGATAAATAGTATTTACTTTTAGTTGACACACATATTAAAAAATAAAGATGAAATAATAAAAAACTGTGATATACTTTATTTAGAATAGGTGATGTTGATGAATAATTTTGAGAATGTAGATTTAACTTATTATGGAGAAGATGTTTATATAACTGAAAATAGAGAATATCATGCAATGCAAAATAAAATAAAAAAATATCTTCAATTTATAGTTGATACAATAATCAATAATGAACTTGAGACTAAGAGTATTGAAGCAAATGACTTTGTATTAGACATAATGGATGTTATTGAAAATATATCCACTGTTAAAAACTATGATGGTGTTAAAAATAAAATTGTTGTTTCAAATAAATATATTGTATTTGACTATTTTAAGAAATTAGACGATGAGTTTATTTTAAAAAAAGTTATTATTGATAAAGAACTTAATGAATTTAATTTTATAAGTAATCAAATTGATGAATTAGTTGACATAACATCATATAGTTTTTCAAACGATGGAATTGAAAAAAATGTATATGATGATGTTCAAGACATATATATGTTAGATGATGATACAATATCCGAATCATTAAATGAAATAAAGGAAAACAGATATAGTAGTAAAGTAATATAAGGATGTGATTTGATGGACTATCTTTTAACAAATGTTTCTATGAATGAAACTAAATGCACAACAAAATATAGAGAATTAATAGGTACAAAAGCTATTGCTTCATGTATAGGAGTTCTTTTATATGATGAAGAAAATAGAAAGGCAATTGTAGGACACTTTAATTCTAATTTATATGATGGATATGAAGTAGAAGATGCAATTAGAATATATACAGAGCTTTGTAATTCTATATTAGATAATAAACTAAGTGATGATATTTCATATTTGATTATACCTGGTATAGTAGGAAATAAAGATAGAATTAATAATGTAGCACTTGAACTTGAAAAATATTTAGCTAACTATAAAAAGATGGATATTGATAGTAGTGCTATTAAAATAAATGTAGAGACTGAATCTTTAGAATTTGTATTTGATCCAGAACATAATATGTTTGTAACAGATAAGTTTTATCCATATGATGATAATTATACTATAGAATATAACAAGACTAAATAATGAAAAAGAGTATTAAATGCTCTTTTTTTATATAAAATTTAAAAAAAGTATTGATAAATTTAAAAAAATATAATATAATTTAATAGTCGTAAACATTAATGGGCCTATAGCTCAGCTGGTTAGAGCGCACGCCTGATAAGCGTGAGGTCACTGGTTCAAGTCCAGTTAGGCCCACCATTTTGTAAATATCCGCTATTTAGCGGTTTTTTTATACCCTATGTTTCATTGACATAAGAGGTATTTTATTCTATAATTATTAAGATAAATTAATGATGTAAATGGAGGAAATTATGGCTAAATTTACTGAAGAAATGGTTAGAGATTATGCTGATAAATTATTAATCGGATTAACTGATGAAGAGACTAAAATGGTTTTAGATGAATTTGATGTTATTGATAAAAATATTGATTTAATAAACGATATACCTAATATAGAAAAAATTGAACCTA
This sequence comes from uncultured Muribaculaceae bacterium, assembly GCA_964518415.1. Classification (GTDB taxonomy): domain Bacteria; phylum Bacillota_I; class Bacilli_A; order RF39; family UBA660; genus CAJOJO01. The sequence goes on along the minus strand of CAZFGE010000027.1, from coordinate 6,793 downwards.
TGACACATTGTTTAGATAGATGCATTGATCATTTAAGAGAAGATGAGATTGAAGAGTCACCAAGTATAGATGATATTTTATCTAACTGTGATGATTCATTAACTCATCAAGTTAAAGTTCCAAAGGTGGTGGAATAATGAATAAGACAATAGAAGAATTACACGAACTATTAGTTAGTGGTAAAGTAACTAGTGAAGAATTAATAAAAGAATCGCTTGAAAAATCAAAAGAAGTTCAAGATAAATATAATGCTTTTGTAACAATATTGGATGATGTAAAGGAAAGTGTTGTTAATGATTCTCTTATATCAGGTATTCCTTTTGGACTTAAAGATAATTTTTCAACAAAAGGAATCTTATCTACAGGATCTTCTAATACACTAAAAGATTATGTTCCATTTTTTAATGCTACTGCATATGAAAATTTACTTAAAAATGGTGCAGTGTTAGTTAATAAAACAGCAATGGATGAATTTGGTATGGGTGGTACTGGAACTACTTGTCATACAGGTAATGTATTAAACCCTTGGGATAGAACTCGTATGTGTGCTGGATCTTCATCAGGTTCTGCTTGTGCTGTTGCAGCTGGAGTATATCCTTATGCAACTGGAACAGATACAGGAGACTCTATTAGAAAACCTGCAGCATACTGTGGTATAGTAGGATATAAACCAACATATGGAATGATATCAAGATATGGAGTATTCCCATTCGCATCTAGTATGGATCATTTAGGAGCTTTAACTAGAAGCGTTAAAGATGCAGCTATAGTAGTTGATGCTATGAAGGGTATTGATGATAAAGATATGACTTCATGGGATTCTAAAGATATTCATTTATATGATTCAATAAATGGTGATGTAAAGGGTAAAAAACTTTGCTATATAAAAGAGATATGTGATATTGATAACTATCCAAATGCTAGTGATGAATTAATTGCTCATTTAGAAAACTTTAATAAAACAATTGAACTTTGTAAAAATATTGGTATGGATGTAGAAGAGGTTAGCATAGATAAAACTTTACTTAATGCAATAGCTTCTGTTTATGTTGTTATATCATGTGCTGAGGCAACAAGTAATATGTCTAACTTAACTGGTTTAATTTTTGGACCTCGTGGAGAAGGTAAAAATTATATTGAAATGATGAAAGATTATAGAACTAAAAACTTCTCACCATTAATTAAAAGAAGATTTGTAATTGGTTCATATGTACTTCAAGCAGAAAACAAAGATAGATACTTTAATAATGCACAAAGAGTTAGAAGAATGCTTGTTGATGAGTGGAATAAATTATTTGAAAATTATGATGCAGTAATACTTCCAGTAGGTAGTGGCCCTGCTAAAAAGTTTGATAATGATACTAATATGTTAGATGAAAATGCAACAGTATTAGAAGAGCACTTACAAGTAGGTAACTTTGGAGGATTCCCATCAATTACAATTCCAAATGGTTTTGTATCTAACTTACCTGTTGGAGTTAATATAACTGGTAAATGCTATGATGATATAAATGTTTTAAATATAGCATACGCTTTAGAATCTAACATGACTTATAAAAATCAAATAGCTAAGGAGGTTTCAAATGGGTAAATATAAAGCACTAATAGGTTTAGAGATGCACTGTGAAATCTCTACAACTAATTCAAAAGTATTTTCAAGCGCTAGAAATAGTTTTGATGCAATGCCTAATTCAAATATAATGCCTGTTGATATGGGATTTCCTGGAACTCTTCCTGTAGTTAATAAAGAAGCTGTTAGAAAAAGCTTAATGGCAAGTATAATACTAGGATGTACTCAACCAGAATATTTATATTTTGAAAGAAAGAATTACTATTATCCAGACCTTCCAAAAGGATTTCAAATTACACAAGAAACTAAACCAGCTCCAGTTGGTATATATGGATCTTTAAAATATGAATATAACGATACTTTTAAAACTGTAAGAGTAAATAATATTCACTTAGAAGAAGATTCAGGAAGATTAGATCATTATAATGATTATTCGTTGATTGACTATAATAGAGCAGGTGTTCCTTTACTAGAGTTAGTTACAGAACCTGACTTTAGATCTGCAGATGAAGCAGTTGCTTTCTTAGAAACTATGAGATCTATTTATAGATATGCAGGTATATCTGAGGCAGACTCTAAAAAAGGTCAAATTAGATGTGATGTAAATGTTTCTATAATGGACGAAGAATTAGATGATACTAATCCAGATAACTGGGGAGTTAAAGTTGAAATTAAGAACGTTAACTCATTTGGTGGCGTAAGAGATGCTATCAACTATGAGATTAAAAGACAAATTGAACTTAAAGAGTCTGGTGAATATGACTCTTTAGAACAACAAACAAGAAGATGGGATGAAGAGAGTGGTACAACTATTTATATGCGTAGTAAAGTAGATGCAATCGATTATAAATACTTTGTTGAACCAAACATTCCTAAATTTAAAATAACAAAAGAATGGTTAGATGAAATTAAAGCATCTATTCCAGTATTAGGCCATGAGAGAAAAGAAAGATACATGAATGAATACGGGCTTACTAATTATGATGCTACAATTCTTGTTAAAGAAAAAGATATATCAGATTACTTTGAAGAATGTATTAAATCAGATGTTGATAAAAAAGAAGCAGCAAACTGGATTACTAGTGTAATTTTAGGATTTATAAATAAATTTAATTTAAATATTAATGATATTTTTGTAAGACCTAATATGCTTGCTGATTTAATAAAATTAGTTAGTGATAAGACTATTTCATCTAAACAAGCTAAAGAAGTTTTATATGAAGCTTTAACTGAAGGTAAAGTTCCAACAGAACTAGTTAAAGAAAAAGGCTTAAAACAAATAGGCGGTGAGGATGAGATTAAAGCTGTTGTACTTGAAGTATTAGCAGAACATCCTGATGCTATAGATGACTATAAATCAGGACACACTAATATAGCTGATTTCTTAGTTGGACAAGTAATGAAGAAAACTAGAGGTCAAGCAAATCCTGCAATGGCAAGAAGTATGATGTTAGAAGAATTAAACAGATAAAAGTTTAATTCTTTTTTTGTTTCATTTTAAAGCATATTATAATAATATATATATGTAAATCAAAATTGAATTGTTTTAATAAATATAAAAATTTGTTGTTTATTGTAAGTAAAAGTGATAGTATTAATAATAGAGATGACTGTAAGAAAGGATGAAGAGTAGAATGAAAGAATTAAAAAATTACTTTAAATCAAAAGAATTTGTAATATCAATGATAATTATTTCATTGTTAAGCATATTTAATATAATTAGTTATTATTCTAGTGGATATCCTCATAGAGGTCTTACTGGAAATGCTAATTGTTTTGGATTTTGGAATTATGTTTTACATTATAATGCTGGAAGTGCTTTAATGTTTATAAGTCCATTTATAATTTCTTTTCTAGTTTTAAATGGAAGTTATAACAAACTATCTGGAAGTTATTTTAAAAATGCTTTATTAAGAAATAACTATAAAAAAGAAATAAAAAAAGAATTACATATGGCATATCTTAAAGCATGGCTACCTTTTTTGATTAACTCATTGGTTGTATTTGCAATTGGATATATTTATTTAGAGCATAATATTGTTTTTACTGAGTATTCAAATCAATATTTTGAATTTGATTATGCAAAAACTATGAATCCATATATGTTTGTATTTTTATATAATATTTCACTATTTCTATATACAACTATGATTGTTAATATAAGTTATATTGTTTTTAGAATTCTAAAGAAATTAAGCATTTCTATAATAGGAACTTTTATTTTTTTGAATGCTTTAAATTTTATATTAGGTGATTTAACAACTATAATATGTAATATCTATAAAAGTGAAGCACTAGAACAATATTTTCACTACTTTAATGTATATGACAGTTATATTATTACATCAAATATCTATGAGGGAATTATAAACACATCAGCTATTGTTGTTTTAACTTATATTATAATGATTTTCTTGTATAAGAATAAAGAAAGATTGGTACTTGCTTTTGAATAATATTGATAAAGGATTTTTTGAATATTTTACTCATTCACTTGAGTATAAAATAATGCTAGTATATCTTTTCCTTGGTGTTGTGTTTACTCAAACACTTTCCTCAAATGATTATATTACAAATATAATTGATATTTTATCTGATAAAATATTTGTTAGTATATTTTTATATCCTTCATTTTTGGCATTATATTATATTTTTTATAATTATTCCAATAATAATACAGCATTATTATTAAGAATAAAAAATAGAAACAATTATAAAAAACATAATTTGATTAATATAATTTTTAATACACTGTTTTTATATATAAATGTTTTATTATTGATTATTATTGTTACAAATTTGGAAGGGAAAATTTTCAAAGTTAATCAAATGTTGTATGGCGTTAATAACTATATTATGCTGATTATTGTTGCTGTAAAAAATGTTTTAAATTTAATTATACTTGGTTTGTTATGTAATTTTTTAAAATTAAAATATTCATTTAGGTTTTCATCTATATTAATCTTTTTTTACTTAATAGTGAGTAGTTTGGGCGCTAGATTATATACTGGTGTATTTTTAATTGATATGTTTAATCCTGGAATTCATTCTTGTGGATATAATTATGTAGATAGTATTGATATGTTAATTAAAATGAGTATTATTTATTATATTGTTTTAATTCCTGTATTAATTTATGCAATTGGGATTGAAACAAAAAAAGTTTTAATTGGAGTTAATATATGAAAGCGATTTTAAGAATTAACCATAAAGTTTTTTACAATAATATTTGGATTGTTATCCCTTCTATTATTACAATTTTTATTTATATGTTTAACATATATGTTCAAAATAATATATTTAACATTCATATGGTATTTGGTAATGATAAAAATACTTTTTATCAAATATTATTGAATTTTATAATTAATTTTACATACGTATATTATTATTTTTTGATATATAAATTTCATGTTTCACTTAATAAAGATAGTATAATCCTACGAATGAACGAAAATAATTTTACTAGATCAATAATAATAACTTATATCATGATAATAATTATAATATCGTCTATGTTATTATTTTCAACGGCTTTTTTTTCATTTGTTTTATTTAAAAGAATTGTTGTTCTTTCTTTGATGGAGTTTTTACAATTTATTTTTTCAAAAATAATAATTGCTTTAATTGTTTTGATTATGATTAGATTATTCAAACATGATATTCTAATAGTTTCTGTGTTATATATAATTGATTTCTTTTTCTTTGATTATTCGATTATTACTTATAATATAGTAAATTTTAATACATTGTTATTACAAGCATTTACTATTATTGTGCTAATTATATTAATAAGAAGAATAAGAGATAGAAATATATATTTATAGGAGGTAAAGATGAGTATAATAATAAATAATGTTTCTAAAAAAATTGGAAATGATGTTATTTTAGATAATATAAATTTAACTTTTGAAGAAGGAAAGATATATGGTTTGGTAGGAAGAAATGGCTCAGGTAAAAGCATGATTTTAAAAACAATATGTGGTTTTATAAAACCAGATACTGGATTTGTTTTAATCAATGATAATGATATTTATAAAACATGTAGTTTTCCTGATGATACTGGAGCTCTATTAGATGTTCCTAATTATATTCCTGATTTAACAGGCTTTGAAAATCTTCAATTGTTAGCGCATATTCAAAATAAAATAGGTAATGATGAAATAATTGAAGCTTTAAAAATGGTAAATCTATATGAATCTAAAGACAAAAAGTTTAAAAAATATTCTCTTGGAATGAAACAAAAATTGGGAATTGCACAGGCTTTGATGGAAAATCCAAAAATAATAATATTAGATGAACCATTTAATGGACTTGAAGATGAGAGTTGTGAAAAAATAAGAAAATTACTTATTGATGAAAAAAATAAAAATAAAATTATTATAATTGCAACACATATAAAAGAAGATATTGAATCATTATGTGATGTAGTTTATAGAGTGGATAATGGTAAAATAAAAGAATAGACTTAATTAGAATAATTTTTTGAATATTGTTAATAATATAAATGTGGATAGCAGTGAGAAGAGCAATCGAGGGACGTGTAAGTCTATCCAGTTATATGATAAAAGACTAGATATTATCTAGTCTTTTTGTATTCTTCTAAAGTTATTTTTTTATCATGTATATATTTAGCTACTTTAACACCTACATATCTAAAGTGCCATGGTTCATATTTGAAACCTGTAATATATTCTTTTCCTTTGGGATATCTTAAAATAAAACCATATTTATATGCATTATTTATCATCCATTTAAACTCTTTAGATTCTTCAAATTTATTATAATCTAAGTTAGAGCCTTCAACATCAACAGATAATCCAAGTTGATGTTCAGAGTGTCCTGCTTTGGCTGATGCAATTAAGGCTTTTTTTAGTCCAATAGTTTTAACATAATGATTAAATAGTTCCTTTTGATAAAAATAGCTTCTATATGTAGATACTGCTATTATTCTAAAGCCTTCATTTTTAGCATCTTTACTTAAAAGTTCAAAGTGCTTGCATGCATCCCTCCTTAAATACTTATCTTTATTTGAATATGATTCATTTATTTTAGTTAAATCATAAGGTCTATAATATTTAGATAGTCGATTATTTTTATTAACTAATGTATCTAATTTATAAGGCTTTTTAACATCTTTAATATTTTTATAAAATTGATTATTATTTTTATAAATAAAATATATTATTATGATAATAAGCAGAGTAGATATAATAATTTTAT